>NZ_JAAQWI010000019.1:0-33642 GCF_012985385.1 Pseudomonas sp. WS 5503 | reverse complement strand
ATTGGCGCGCACGATGGCGGCGGAGTCGTTGGCGGTGACGGCGCGGGCTTCCACGGCGGCGGCGGCGCCGGCACCGTCGAGGCGGTCCATGTTGGCTTCGGTGGCGTGGCCGGCGTTGGCGCCTTTGGCGGCTACTTCGCCTTCTTCTTCTTTGTCGAATTCGTCCCAGCTCAGCATGACGTGTCGTCTCCTGCGTGAGGGCTCAAAGGTGCCCGTGTGAAACCGGATGGTTGGGTGTTCACACGGCCCTAGGGCCGCGGTGGATCTTAAGGAATCGTTTGTTGCAACAGCTCGCGCAGGCAAATAAACGGAATCAGGTTGCGGGTGCTGCATGAGGCTTGAGGGGCGCAGCGATGCGTGCTTGCTGCAGCGCAGGCTCAAGGTCTGGCTCTTTATCCCTGTGTAAAGGGATATTGCAGGCCCGATTTACCCGCGCATTATAGGGAAAAATTCAGGTTTGTGTTGCGGCGGATGGTCACTTGGGAGCGCCAAAATGACGTGGGTTTCGGCCAAAGCGAGTGTTTGCAAGGCTTTGCTGGGCGTGGGGGTTTTTGACGGGCGGGGATGTTTTTTTTGGGGCAGGGGAAGGGGGCGTAAAAAGAGTGGTCGTGGCTGAAATCGCCATCGCAGGCAAGCCAGCTCCCACAATTGATGTGGGGTGTATTCAAGGGCGGGTTCTTGGCCGCAAGAACGATTTCTTGCGGCAATTAAGAATCCAACTTCAGAAGTTGTTAGCCGTTAGAGCAACCATTGCCCATTACTTGATAGTTAAGAATATGACGCTGGCCTTGAGAATCTTCATATTCCATCTTCACCGGTACAACTTCGCAGACTTCTGGAATGCTGCTCATGGACAAGACTTTGGCCACATCCAAGTGCGTGCTATAGGTGTAGTCCTCGACAATCGGGGCGTTCTGGCCGGCCAGTTCAGTCGGGGCTTCGTCCGCCAGGGCGGCGGTGGCGCACAAGCTGCTCAGGGCGATCACTAATAACGCTTTCATTTCTTCATTACCTTCTTCAGGGCGAAAGGGGGCACGGGGCCCTTGTGAGGCCGCGTGTGTCACTTAAAAGTTGGGAAGTTCGGATTAACGTTGCCTTCGTGGGGGCTGTTGCGTTGTTAATCAGAGTGCCTTGTTGGCGGAGTTGATTTTAGGCGCCTCGGTTATATTCATATACCCGTGGTTTTGATAAACACTTTTGGCGGTTTTTGTAACAATCCCTCAATCAAGATTTTTTCAGAAACCTGCCAGCCGCCGCAGCACGCGGGCCAGAGCGGTGAAAAGGCATAGCAGGGCAATTTGTAGGGTCTTGTTACTACCATCGTCGAATGGTTCTATAGGCCCACCCCGGCTACAACAGGGGCCATACAACAACAACTATGTCACCGAGGTAAGAAAGATGAGTGCGGCTTCCCTGTACCCCGTTCGCCCCGAAGTAGCAGCCAACACGCTGACCGACGAGGCGACCTACAAGGCCATGTACCAGCAGTCGGTGGTCAACCCCGATGGCTTCTGGCGCGAGCAAGCCAAGCGCCTTGACTGGGTCAAGCCTTTCACCGCGGTGAAGCAGACCTCTTTCGACGACCACCATGTCGACATCAAATGGTTCGCCGATGGCACCCTGAACGTTTCCTACAATTGCCTGGACCGTCACCTCGCCGAGCGTGGCGACCAGATCGCAATCATCTGGGAGGGCGACGACCCTGCCGAGAGCCGCAACATCACCTACCGCGAGTTGCATGAAGAAGTCTGCAAGTTCGCCAACGCCTTGCGCGGCCAGGACGTGCACCGCGGCGATGTGGTGACTATCTATATGCCGATGATTCCCGAAGCCGTGGTCGCCATGCTGGCCTGTACCCGCATCGGCGCGATCCATTCGGTGGTGTTTGGCGGTTTTTCCCCAGAAGCCCTGGCCGGTCGCATCATCGACTGTAAGTCGAAAGTGGTGATTACCGCTGACGAAGGCATTCGCGCCGGTAAGAAAATTCCGCTTAAGGCTAACGTTGACGACGCACTGACCAACCCGGAAACCAGCAGCATCCAGAAGGTGATCGTGTGCAAGCGCACCAATGGCGCGATCAAGTGGAACCAGCATCGCGACATCTGGTACGAAGACCTGATGAAAGTGGCGGGCACCGTGTGTGCGCCAAAAGAGATGGGCGCCGAAGAAGCGCTGTTTATCCTCTATACCTCCGGCTCTACCGGCAAGCCCAAGGGTGTGCAGCACACCACCGGTGGCTACTTGCTCTATGCGGCCCTGACCCACGAGCGCGTATTCGACTATCGCCCAGGCGAAATCTACTGGTGCACCGCCGACGTCGGCTGGGTCACTGGCCACACCTACATCGTCTACGGCCCGCTGGCCAATGGCGCGACCACGCTGCTGTTCGAAGGCGTGCCGAACTACCCGGACATCACCCGCGTGGCGAAGATCGTCGACAAGCACAAGGTCAACATCCTCTACACCGCACCGACCGCGATCCGCGCCATGATGGCCTCCGGCACCGCGGCCTGTGAAGGCGCCGACGGCAGCAGCCTGCGCCTGTTGGGTTCGGTGGGTGAGCCGATCAACCCGGAAGCCTGGGACTGGTACTACAAGAACGTCGGCCAATCCCGTTGCCCGATCGTCGATACCTGGTGGCAGACCGAAACCGGTGCCACGCTGATGAGCCCACTGCCAGGCGCCCATGCGTTGAAGCCGGGTTCGGCGGCACGGCCGTTCTTCGGTGTGGTGCCGGCGCTAGTGGACAACCTGGGCAACATCATCGAAGGCGCCGCCGAAGGCAACCTGGTGATTCTGGATTCCTGGCCAGGCCAGGCGCGTACCCTGTACGGCGACCATGACCGTTTTGTCGACACCTACTTCAAGACCTTCCGCGGCATGTACTTCACCGGTGACGGCGCACGTCGCGATGAGGATGGTTACTGGTGGATCACTGGCCGTGTGGATGACGTGTTGAACGTGTCCGGCCACCGCATGGGTACTGCCGAGATCGAGAGCGCCATGGTTGCGCACCCCAAAGTCGCCGAGGCGGCGGTGGTGGGCGTGCCGCATGACATCAAGGGGCAGGGCATTTATGTGTATGTCACCTTGAAGAATGGTGAAGAGCCCAACGAAGCACTGCGCCTGGAGCTGAAAAACTGGGTGCGCAAGGAAATCGGGCCGATTGCCTCGCCGGACGTAATCCAGTGGGCGCCTGGGTTGCCGAAAACGCGCTCGGGGAAAATCATGCGGCGCATTTTGCGCAAGATCGCCACGGCTGAATACGATGGGTTGGGGGATATCTCCACCCTGGCAGATCCGAGCGTGGTGGCGCATTTGATTGAAACGCACAAGACCATGAACGTCGCGTAAGCGGGGTAGGTGGGACAGAGCCCCATTCGGTGCAAGCCGGGTGGGGCTTTTTTTGGGGACTCAGAAGCACCGAGGTTCAACGTGGGAACTGGCTTGCCTGCGATAGCTATTTATCAGTTAGCCCATCTTTGGCTGATACACCGTTATCGCAGGCAAGCCAGCTCCCACAGTTCAGATCGCATTCCATAAAGGGGTGTGGGTGGCGGTCTGACAGAGCCGCATCACAACCAAGCCAATAAATATCGGTTTTTTCGGTAGGACGTTTCTGAATGTTACCGGCCCGCCCAAATGTGTAACCACCCGCACAAAGCTGGGGCAATGGACCACGCCCACGCCCTGAAAAACCGCGTTCTAGACACTCCCAAAAATAAGATTAAACGCCAGACTTGCCGTGCTAGAAGGGTTTGCGAATAATAGGCCCGCAATTTGCAGCATCATCAGGTTTAATATCTTTTGTCTCTGCATAAAATTCAGAGGCTGTCAATGTGTTGGAACCGCTTTCTCAGTGCTTCTGTAAATTGTTGTCGCATTGAGGAAATATCGGCTTCCGGCCTGTCGTTAGAATGCCGATCACTCGCTCGTCGTCGCAGGTGTCGCCCGCGCAGGACGCAGCACCGCTATTCGGTTACACCTTCGCCGCATCGTGGGCCATGGCTCATACTGCTGTTTTTGCCCTATACCGATGGAGTCCCAAGATGAAGAAACTCGTGCTGTTGGGCGCCCTGGCGCTGTCCGTGCTGTCCATGCAGGCTTTCGCCGAAGGCAAGCCGCTGAAAATTGGTATCGAAGCGGCTTACCCTCCGTTTGCCTCGAAGGCGCCGGATGGCAGCATCGTCGGTTTTGACTACGACATCGGCAATGCGCTGTGCAAGCAGATGGACGTCAAGTGCACCTGGGTTGAGCAGGAATTCGATGGCCTGATCCCTGCGCTGAAAGTGCGCAAGATCGACGCGATTCTGTCGTCCATGTCCATCACTGAAGACCGCAAGAAATCCGTGGACTTCACCACCCGCTACTACCTGTCCCCAGCGCGCCTGGTGATGAAGGAAGGCACCACCGTCAGCGACAGCCTGGATGAGTTGAAGGGCAAGAAGATCGGTGTGCAGCGCGGTTCGATCCACGATCGTTTCGCCCGTGAAGTCCTGGCGCCAAAAGGTGCGGATATCAAGGGTTACAGTACCCAGAACGAAATCTACCTGGACGTGGCTGCCGGTCGTCTCGACGGTACCGTGGCTGACGCCACCCTGCTGCAAGATGGTTTCCTGAAAACCGACGCCGGCAAAGGCTACGCGTTTGTAGGCCCATCGTTCACCGAAGCCAAATACTTCGGCGACGGTATCGGCATCGCAGTGCGCAAAGGCGACAAGGAAAACCTTGAGCGCATCAATGCGGCCATCGCTGCAATCCGTGCCAACGGCGAATACAAGAAAATCCAGGACAAGTACTTCGACTTCGATATTTACGGCGCTGACGCCAAGTAACTCATCGCAGCTGTCTGTCCGAAATGGCGCAAGCAACAGTCATCCTGAAGTTTGCGCCATTTTTTCATCCCCCTTTTCGAGGACCTGAATCATGTTGAAAGGCTACGGGGCCGTTATCCTCGATGGCGCTTGGTTGACGCTTCAGCTCGCCTTGTCGTCCATGGCCTTGGCCATTGTTCTGGGTCTGATCGGGGTCGCGCTACGCCTGTCGCCGGTACGTTGGCTGGCTTGGCTGGGCGACTTGTACTCCACGGTGATCCGCGGGATCCCCGACCTGGTGCTGATCCTGCTGATTTTCTACGGCGGTCAGGACTTGCTTAACCGCGTCGCGCCGCTATTGGGCTTTGACGACTATATCGACTTGAACCCCCTGGCCGCCGGTATCGGCACCCTGGGTTTCATCTTTGGCGCTTACCTCTCGGAAACCTTCCGTGGCGCCTTCATGGCCATTCCCAAGGGCCAGGCCGAAGCCGGCCTGGCGTATGGCATGAGCAGCTTCCAGGTGTTTTTCCGGGTGATGGTGCCGCAGATGATTCGGCTGGCGATCCCCGGGTTTACCAACAACTGGCTGGTATTGACCAAGGCCACCGCGCTGATTTCGGTGGTAGGTCTGCAAGACATGATGTTCAAGGCCAAGCAGGCGGCAGACGCCACCCGCGAGCCTTTTACCTTCTTCCTCGCAGTGGCGGCGATGTACCTGGTGGTCACCAGCGTGTCGTTGCTGGCCTTGCGTTACCTTGAGAAGCGCTACTCGGTAGGCGTAAGGGCGGCTGATCTATGATCTTCGACTACAACGTCATCTGGGAGGCCATGCCGCTGTACCTTGGCGGCTTGCTGACCACCCTGAAACTGCTCGCTATCTCGCTGTTCTTCGGCCTGCTCGCGGCCTTGCCCCTGGGCTTGATGCGCGTGTCCAAGCAGCCGATCGTCAACGGCGTGGCCTGGCTTTACACCTACGTGATCCGCGGCACGCCGATGCTGGTGCAGCTGTTTTTGATCTACTACGGCCTGGCACAGTTCGAAGTGGTGCGCGAAAGCTTCCTGTGGCCGCTGCTGTCCAGCGCAACGTTCTGTGCGTGCCTGGCGTTTGCGATCAATACCAGCGCCTACACCGCCGAAATTATCGCCGGTAGCCTCAAGGCCACGCCTAACGGTGAGATCGAAGCGGCCAAGGCCATGGGCATGTCGCGCTACAAACTGTACCGCCGCATCCTGTTGCCGTCGGCCCTGCGCCGTGCGCTGCCGCAGTACAGCAACGAAGTGATCATGATGCTGCAGACCACCAGCCTGGCGTCCATCGTTACCCTGATCGACATCACCGGTGCCGCGCGTACGGTCAATGCCCAGTATTACCTGCCGTTCGAAGCCTATATCACCGCTGGCGTGTTCTACCTGTGCCTGACCTTCATCCTGGTGCGCCTGTTCAAGTTGGCCGAGCGCCGCTGGCTGAGCTACCTGGCTCCACGGAAGCACTGATATGGAACGTATCGATCATCTGCTGCCCTGGGGGCATTTGGGCTGCGAGCGCCAACTGAGCGTGTTCCGCTTTGGCAGCGGCGAGCGCAAGGCCTATATCCAGGCCAGCCTGCACGCCGATGAGTTGCCGGGTATGCGTGCCGCGTGGGAACTGAAAAAACGCCTCACAAAGCTGGAGCAGCAGGGCGCCCTCAACGGCGTGATCGAGCTGGTGCCGGTGGCTAACCCGATGGGCCTTGGCCAGCTGTTGCAAGGCAGCCACCAGGGGCGTTTCGAAGTGGGCAGCGGCAAGAACTTCAATCGCGACTTCGTTGAGTTGAGCGATCCGGTCGGTGCATTGTTGCAAGGCAAACTGGGTGATGACCCGCACGCCAATGTGCGCATGATTCGCCAGGCCATGAGCGATACGCTCGCCGCCTTGCCCGAGCCGAGCAGCCAGTTGCAAGGCATGCAGCGTATCCTGCTGAGCCATGCCTGCACCGCCGATGTGGTGCTGGACCTGCATTGCGACGCCGAAGCCGCACTGCACATGTACGCGCTGCCCCAACACTGGCCGCAGTGGCGGTCGCTGTCAGCACATCTGAATGTGAAGGTCGGCCTGCTGGCGGAAGATTCCGGCGGCAGTTCGTTTGACGAGGCGTGCTCGTTGCCGTGGCTGCGTTTGTCGCGCCTGTTCCCGCAGGCGCAGATTCCGCTGGCCTGTCTGGCGACGACGTTGGAGTTGGGCGGCCAGGCCGACACAGGCCGTGATGAAGCCATCTTCCACGCCGAAGGCATCCTTGCATTCCTCGCCGAACAAGGCTTGATCAAGGGCGAATGGCCCGCGCCGCAACACGAACCTTGCGAAGGTGTGCCTTTCGAGGGCACCGAACTGCTGTTCGCGCCCCATGCCGGGGTGATCAGTTACCTGCGTAAAGCGGGCGACTGGGTAGAAACCGGCGACGAGATTTTTGAAGTGATTGACCCCCTGACTGACCGCGTAAGCACTATTTGCGCGGGCACCTCGGGGGTGTTGTTTGCCGTTGAACGGCTACGTTATGCCCAAGCGGATTTCTGACTGGCCAAGGTGGCGGGGCGCGAAGCGCTGCGTCACGGGCGCTTGCTCAACGACTGACCACCTGTTTTTGTGAGAACCGACCGCATGTACAAGCTTGAAGTCCAAGACCTGCATAAACGCTATGGCAGTCATGAAGTGCTCAAGGGTGTGTCCCTGGCCGCCGCCGCCGGTGATGTGATCAGCATCATCGGTTCCAGCGGTTCGGGCAAAAGTACCTTTTTGCGCTGCATCAACCTGCTGGAGCAGCCCCACGCCGGCAAGATTCTGCTCAATAACGAAGAGCTGAAACTGGTGGCCAACAAGGACGGCGCCATGAAGGCTGCCGACCCCAAGCAACTGCAACGTATGCGTTCACGCCTGTCCATGGTGTTCCAGCATTTCAACCTGTGGTCGCACATGACCGCGATTGAAAACGTGATGGAAGCCCCGGTGCACGTGTTGGGCATATCGAAGAAAGAGGCCCGTGAAAAGGCCGAGCATTACCTGGCCAAAGTCGGCGTGGGCCATCGTAAGGATGCGTTCCCGGGCCACATGTCCGGTGGCGAGCAGCAGCGCGTAGCGATTGCTCGTGCGCTGGCGATGGAACCTGAGGTGATGCTGTTCGACGAACCTACTTCGGCGCTGGATCCGGAGTTGGTGGGCGAAGTGCTCAAGGTCATGCAGGATCTGGCCCAGGAAGGCCGCACCATGGTGGTGGTGACCCACGAAATGGGCTTTGCCCGGGAAGTGTCGAACCAGTTGGTGTTTTTGCACAAAGGCATTGTTGAAGAGCGTGGCAATCCGAGGGAAGTGCTGGTGAACCCGCAGTCCGAGCGCCTTCAGCAATTCCTGTCCGGCAGCTTGAAATAGTCAAGGTTGCCACCCATCCCCTGTAGGAGCGAGCTTGCTCGCGAAGATCGTCAACGATAACGCGGGAAGCCTGATACCCCGTGGCGTTCTCAGGTTTTTCGCGAGCAAGCTCGCTCCTACAGGAGGGCAGGGCTTCATTGTTTTTGAGATTTGTGTTGGTTTACGGGCTAGCATTGGCCCACAGCTTCTTTCACCGTTTTCGCTCCGGATAGCACTCCATGACCGCCCACAAAATTGGTTTCCTGATTTGGCCCAGCACAAAAGCACTCACGCTTGCGCTGGCTGAGGAGGCCTTGCGCGTTGCTCAGCGGGTGCATCCGGATGTGGTCTACGAATTGTCGTTTCTGCAGGCCGAGCCGCAAACCGAGGGGGCCTGGCAACTGCCGGGCGAGCCGTGGGCCGGCAAGCTGGAAGGTTTTCAGAAACTGTTCCTGCTGGCGGATGAGCCGCCTGCCGCCATCGCCTCGCAGCTCAGCACAGCGCTCAAGCAGCTGGTTCGGGCTGGTTGCGTGATCGGCGGGTTATCGGCGGGCGTGTACCCATTGGCCCAGCTTGGTTTGCTGGATGGTTATCGTGCTGCCGTGCATTGGCGCTGGCAGGACGATTTCGCCGAGCGTTTCCCCAAGGTCATCGCCACCAGCCACCTGTTTGACTGGGACCGTGATCGCCTGACCGCTTGCGGCGGCATGTCGGTACTTGACCTGCTGTTGGCGGTACTGGCCCGTGACCATGGCGCCGAGTTGGCCGGTGCCGTGTCTGAAGAATTGGTGGTGGAGCGCATCCGTGAGGGCGGCGAGCGCCAGCGCATTCCGTTGCAAAACCGCCTGGGCTCCAGCCATCCGAAGCTGACCCAGGCGGTGTTGTTGATGGAAGCCAATATTGAAGAGCCGCTGACCACCGATGAAATTGCCCAGCACGTGTGCGTGTCGCGACGACAGCTGGAGCGCATCTTCAAGCAGTACCTTAACCGCGTTCCCAGCCAGTATTACCTGGAACTGCGCCTGAACAAGGCGCGCCAGATGTTGATGCAAACCAGCAAGTCGATCATCCAGATCGGCCTGTCGTGCGGCTTCTCCTCGGGGCCGCATTTCTCCAGCGCCTACCGTAACTTCTTCGGCGCTACTCCCCGTGAAGACCGCAACCAACGGCGCAGCAGCAGCCCGTTCGAGTTGTCGTCGGTGCCCTCCGAGCGCGGTTGAGCGGCGGGCTATTCATCGCCCTCTGTGTCGGGTCCACCGCTGACGGAGTCCTGGTTGGGATTGATCGGCGGGGGTTGTAAAGCTTCCGGTACATCGAAACTTACCGCCGTGCGGTTGTAATAACTGCGCAGCATGGCGATCGCCGCGGGCGAGAACGGGTTGCCGCTGAGGTCGAAGCCCTGGGCTCTGTCTGCATCCATTTCAAGGAGGTCGCTGGGCAGCTCGCTAATCTGGTTATTGCGCAAGCTCACTTGATCAAGCGATGGCAGGTTGAATATTCCGTTCGGCACTTGCGTGAGGCCAGCTTCTTCGATCATCAAACCTGTCAGCCCCGACATTTTGCTGATGTCGGGCGCGACGCCCAGCGGGTTATGACTCAGGTCCAGGTACTCAAGGTTTTGCAGGTCGCTCAGGGCGTCGGCGCTGGTGGTGGTCAAGCGAATATGGCTGTTTGCAAGGCTCAGTGACTTGAGTTTGGGTAGATTGAACACGGCGCCAGGAATGTCGTTCAAGGCATAGCGGTAGATCAGCAGGCTTTCCAGGTTGGGAAAGTGCTCGAGAAATCCCTGGGGAATCGACGTAGTTTCCTCTGCTCTCAATTCCAGCTTCGAAATGTGCTCGAAATCGATATTCAATGACGGTAGATCGCCTAGCGGCGCCAGCGTCACTTCCATTTCGTGGGAGGCGGCAGGCGGCTCTTGATCGGAGTCCAGAGCGGTTTCCCGTCGCCAAGCTGCTTCCAGCACTGTTTTGAGTTCGTCTCGCACCAACTGCTGCTGAGCCTGGGCTTGCTCGTCCAGTGGTGCCCTCGTACGCGGATGCTGCGCCGGCACACTCACTATCCATTCCTGCAAATCGGCTTGAAGACGCTCGTAGTCCGCTTTCAAGCGCACCAAGTGTGCCATTGAGTCGTCCAGGCCGCCGGGCAGCCTGAAGATGAAGTTATTCGCCTGGTCGACGCTGTACTTGGGGTAAAGCGCTTGCACCATAAGCCTCTGCGCGGGGTTGGCATCAGCACCAAAATGTTCGCCGGTTATCTGGCAATAGGCTTTGATCCTCTGCAGCGTGGCGCGTGAGAACCCGTTGCCTGACAGGTTAAAGGCTTTGGCGGCATTGCCTGGCAGTTGGAAGATCAAATCAGGCAGCCGACTCAAATAGTTGTTGCTCAGATCGGCGCTGACTAGTTGGGGGCGATTGAGCAAGTTCTCGGGAAACAGGGAGATATGGGTTCCGCTCAGGTTCAGCGTCTGTAGTTCAGGCATGTGCCCGAGGTTGGGAGACCGTGACAGCTGATTGTTGTTGGACAGGTCCAGGCTTTTGAGTCCTGTGAATGGATCAAGATCTGTGCGGTTTTGCAGGGTCAGGTTGCAGTTGCGCAGCGTCAGTCTGTCAAGGTGAGAAAGTGCGATGACCTCGGGAGGAATTGTGTTGAGGGCAACGTCGCTCAGATGCAACGTACGTAGGTTGGGGAAGTGGGTGAGGAAACCTGGCGCTCCCCGGGTAGTGGGGTAACCCTTTAGCGTCAAACTGGAAATGTGATCGAAGTTTGCATTGAGTACAGGCAGTTCGCCGTGTATGGGGTAGCCAAGGTTCAGTGTGCGTCCGATTGCGTGGTCAGTATCGATCGGCGTTTCATGGCGCCAGCCGCGGAGCAGTTCTTGTGTCCATATCCAGCGGTGCAGTTCCGCTTCGGCGACCGTGGAAGGGGGCAGCGGGGCATCGGTGTTGAGAGAGGCCTGCAAGAGGCTCGAGCGCCAGGCCATCAGATCGGTTTTCAGTCGTAAAAGCTCGTTTTTCAGGTAGCGAAGCGTCTGTAAGGGAGTGCTGGGATAGCTGTTCAAAATGTCCAGTGTCTGAGCCAGCTCTTGCGGGCTCAGGCCAGGGTACAGTTCGTGTAACAACGCCAACTCGGGGGTGCTGCCGGCCTCAGGCGGTGTGGCGGGGTAGCCTTCCATGCCGCCGGGCAGGCGCATCAGCCTGGGGTCGTAGGCAGGTTTGCGCACTGGATCCTGGGCCAACAACGCGCCGAGCGCTTCACGTGTCAGGGGGCGCTGGCTCAAGGTTTGCCGCAACAACGGACCCTGGCCGATATGAATGCCCAGCGCATCGCGCTGAGTGTCAGGCAGGGCCTGCAGGACGGCAGTGTAAAAATCCGTTTCGGCAAGCACCATGCCTTTTTCGTCTTCGGGGATGTACTCGCCTTCGATGGTACGCACCAGGGTGCGTTTGATCGGTGCTTCAAGATCGCCGATTGCATCGTGCAGCTTGCCGGTTCGCTTGAAGTCGCGCACTTCCAGGCGCACAGACGGCGACCAGCCCGGCAGGTTTTCCAGCGAGTGCAGGGCGAGGCGGTGGGTGTCGCTGTTTTCCAGAGCGGTCATGTACAACCCTTCATGCGCCCGGCTGATTCGAACGTGATGAGCGGCCCAGCGTGCTCGCTCAAGTACCGGCGCGGGTACCTTGCCTTGGTCGATGTCCAGCAACTGCTGGCCGGTGGAGCAGCGTAATACATCTTCGGCGGCGCTCGTTGGCAGGCCGGGCGCGGCGTCGATGATGGTTTGCAGGCGTGCGTCAGCGGTTATCTCCAGCCCGCGATAACGCGAGTCGAACAGCGAGGCGCGGCTTTTCTGAGCTGCGCGTGCCAGTTGTTTGCGCAGTTTAGCGGTGCGTGCAGGCAGGGTGGGCGTGGGGCCGAACGGCTCTTCAAGCAAGGTTTTGCGTTCCGACTCGTTCAAGGTTTCCAGCACGATCGTCAGCAAATCGCCCTTGTTCATCTGGGCTTCGTGTATCTGTGCCACGGCGGCGTTTTTATGGCCTTTGTGCTCCCAGACGGTTTCACCTTTGGCGTTGAGAAACCGCAGGGTCTTGGATTCGGGCCATAGGCCCGTCTGGCTCAGCAGCCACAGTTGCGTTTGGGTATCAGCCTTCTGATACATCGCAGGGTCATCGCTGTTCATTTGGTCGATGAAAGTTTGCAGCTGCTCATCGATCCGGATGCGCTTGAGTGTGTCGGCCAACAGCGGCGGTGGCGGTTGGTGGTCCATGTACAGTTTGCGCAGGGCGTCATCATTGGTCTCGCTGATGCGACTGGCTCTTTCAAGACCGGCTTCGCTGATACCTTCGGCAGATGGGCCGAGCCGGCGCAGCAAGGTGGTGCGATTCCAGGTCAACGGGCGATCCACGGGCGTCAACCAGGCGCCCTTGCCATTGCTCAGTACGCGTGGGCGGTAGGCGTGGGGGCGCGTAGGGTGTTCAAGGCTAGCGTTGCCCGAGGGTTGTTTGATGGAGAAATATTGCCCGTCCAGCGCCAGGATCTGCTTTTGTTGATGGGCATGTAATCCCTGCGGGCCGGGGCGCGCCCCCGGAACCAGTTGAATGTCGTGGGCGTAGGGCGCCAGGTCGGGGTTCCACAGACGGGTTTTACGGTCGGTGGTCACCGGAGTGAGTCTGTCAAAGAAGTCCCATAGCGCCTTCGGTAGCGTCTGTCGCAACAGGTTTTCGGCTATCGGTGCGCCGACCGCGAACATCCCCAGTTGGACCATTTGCTCAAGGATTGACATCAGGTGCCCGAATGCCTGGCGCTTGAGCCCTTCGGCCCAGTCGAGCACGCCTTCGAACACATCGTCGAGCAGTTGATAGGCGGTATAGCCGAGCATCAGTAAGCCCAGCGGCGGAACAAAGGGTGTTGCGATGAAGGCGGCGATTTCGAGAATGGCTTCACCGATTTTCTGCACAACCTCCCAGTGCCGCCAGCGAGCATTTCTGTCAGCGTCGGCGGTGGGAATGGCCGTTACGCGAGCATCGTTGAGCAACTTATCAAGCTTGTTCTCATACAGGTGCTCGTACAGGTCGTTGGTGATTTTTGTCGCATAGAATTGCAGGTTGGTTTTGGCCACGGGTTCGTCACGCCAGACAGGGCGGGGGTCGCCCGAAACATGCTCGTGCCAGACGACCTGTGATAAGCGGCTGTTGAGATCGGCAAAGAAGTAGCCACGCTGTTCATGCCTGACGAAACGGCTGAAAAACGCCTGATAGTCGGCGCTGCGCAGTTTGTTCGCCAGGTCCTGCATGAAAGCCTGACCGTTGGCGTAATACTTGAGCGGCGATTGCGGGTCGCCCGGAATGTAGGCCACCATCGGGACGGCGCTGCGATTGGACTCCAGGTCGGCGGCGAACAGCACGATGCCGGTCAAGGGGGCGTTCATCAGACTAAGGTCATGGCACAGCAACGGCCTGCCGTTCAGGTCGCCGATCAGGTTTTTGAGAAAGCTGCGAAGTGCATTGAACGCTTGGGGCGATACATCTTTTTTCAGCTGCGCCATATGCAAGCTGGCTTGGGCGTCGGCTTTCAGGCTGTTGATGACCTTTTGGCGCAGTTGAGCCTTGATCGCCGCGTCATTGAAGCCCAAAAGGTTCTTGAGGTAGCGCTGGTATTGCTTGCCGACATCCAGCGTGCGGCATAACCCAATGAATTGCGCGATGCTGATTTTCTCGCGTAATTGGGGCAGCGTGTTGAATTGCCCGGTGGCGGAGGGCTGAGTAATGAATGTCGACTCTGGGGCATATGCCGTCGGCTTGCTTTCGTCCGCATCAAAGTTGTGCAATGCCGCCTCCACCAGTGAAACGGTCCAGGTTTTGGCGCCAGTTTCTATGGGAAGCAGCGGTGTGGTCTGTGGGATATACAAGCGCAGGTAAATAGCGCTGACGTCGCAGTCGGCGTCGAACTGCTGCTTGAGTGCCTGCTGCAGCAAGGGGGCGGCAAATGCCTGCGGGGATTGGAGCATGGATAGGGCGCTGTCGACTTGGTTTTGTGCCTTCCAACTGTTCTCCAGGGCCTTCTTGGCGGGAGCTTGCTGGGTGCGGTTGGCATCGCCATACCAATCGGCGAATTCAATTGGGCTGTTTTTCAGGGCCTGACGCCGGGCACTTGAGGCGTTCCCTAGCCATTTCGGTAGGCGGGGGTTGACCTCGGCGGGCACTACGGCTGCGACTTGTGCGAGGTGTTGGGAGAGCGAGGTCTGAGTTGGGGTGGGCATGGGCTGGATCTTCATTGAGTTGAGGCAGCGACATCACACCAACTTTGATGCAGCGCTGGAGCATATATAGTGATGCCCGCAACGAAACCCGCAGACCTTGCCCCTGTCTGCCTTGCGTATTGAGGCCGTGCTGCACGGAACGCAGGTAGGCGAGGCTGGATCGTTAGGGCGTGCCAACCCTTTCGCTGCATGATCCTGACGTAAACCTGCCGCAGCGTTTAAACTGCGCCATTGCGACGCTATTTGTCGCATTGGCGTAAACCCGCGAAAAACACGGGTTGGCGCTATAAGAAGTTGTCGCTTGGCGACAAGGCCCCACTGAAAACTGTCCTTACAATCCCTGCATCGCCCGCCAGTTCCAGGCAGGCGTTCCTCTTCAGGAGACTCCGATGTCCGTTGAGCAAGCCCCGGTGCAACGTGCCGATTTCGACCAGGTGATGGTGCCCAACTACGCACCTGCTGCCTTTATTCCTGTGCGTGGCCAAGGTTCGCGCGTGTGGGACCAGGCCGGTCGAGAGCTGATCGACTTTGCCGGCGGCATCGCGGTTAACGTTCTGGGCCACGCCCATCCGGCACTGGTCGGTGCCTTGACCGAACAGGCCAACAAACTCTGGCACGTCTCCAACGTGTTCACCAATGAGCCGGCGCTGCGCCTGGCCCACAAGCTGATCGACGCCACCTTTGCCGAGCGCGTGTTCTTCTGCAACTCCGGCGCCGAAGCCAACGAGGCCGCCTTCAAGCTGGCCCGTCGCGTGGCGTTCGACCGTTTTGGCAGCGAGAAGTACGAGATCATCGCCGCGCTGAACAGCTTCCACGGCCGTACCCTGTTCACCGTCAACGTCGGTGGCCAGTCGAAGTACTCCGATGGTTTCGGGCCTAAAATCACCGGCATCACCCACGTTCCTTATAACGACCTGGCCGCATTGAAAGCCGCGGTGTCGGACAAGACCTGCGCCGTGGTGCTGGAGCCGATCCAAGGTGAAGGCGGCGTACTGCCAGCCGAACTGGCTTACCTGCAAGGCGCCCGCGAACTGTGCGACGCGAACGACGCGCTGCTGGTGTTCGACGAAGTGCAAACCGGCATGGGCCGCAGCGGACACCTGTTTGCCTACCAGCATTACGGCGTGACCCCGGACATCCTCACCAGCGCCAAGAGCCTGGGCGGCGGCTTCCCGATTGCGGCGATGCTGACCCGTGAAGACCTGGCCAAGCACCTGGTAGTCGGCACCCACGGCACCACCTACGGCGGCAACCCGCTGGCGTGCGCGGTAGCGGAAGCGGTGATCGACGTGATCAACACCCCAGAAGTGCTGGCGGGTGTGAATGCCAAGCACGACCTGTTCAAGGCGCGCCTGGAGCAGATCGGCAAGCAGTACGGCATCTTCACCCAAGTGCGTGGCATGGGCTTGTTGATCGGTTGCGTACTCAGCGATGCCTTCAAAGGCAAGGCTAAGGACGTGTTCAACGCGGCCGAGAAAGAAAACCTGATGATCCTGCAAGCCGGCCCCGACGTGGTGCGTTTTGCGCCGAGCCTGGTGGTGGAAGAGGCGGACATCAACGAAGGCCTGGATCGTTTTGAGCGTGCTGTGAAGACGTTGACGCAAGCCTGATAGCGACACATTTTATTGGCCGGACCTGAACACATATGGGAGCTGGCTAGCCTGCGATAGCATCACCTCGGTGCCGTTGATATACCGAGTTGCCTGTATCGCAGGCAAGCCAGCTCCCACATGGAACTGCTGACACATTGAGACCGATGGGTATCCAGGGCCTGTGTCCGGCATTTTTTCCTCTGTGAGTTTTCGAGTTAAGGAGTGACACCATGCTGGTGATGCGCCCCGCGCAAATGGCTGATCTGGGCGAGGTACAGCGTCTGGCTGCGGACAGCCCGATTGGTGTCACCTCCTTGCCGGATGATGTGGAACGCCTGAGCGACAAGATCGCGGCCAGCGAAGCTTCTTTCGCGGCCGAGGTGAGTTTCAACGGTGAAGAGAGCTATTTCTTCGTGCTGGAAGACACCGAGACCGGCAAGCTCGCCGGCTGCTCGGCCATCGTGGCCTCGGCCGGTTACTCCGAGCCGTTCTATAGCTTTCGTAACGAGACCTTCGTGCACGCCTCCCGCGAGCTGAAGATCCACAACAAGATCCACGTGCTTTCCCAGTGCCACGACCTTACCGGCAACAGCCTGCTCACCAGTTTCTACGTGAAGCCTGCGCTGGTCGGTTCGCCGTGGTCGGAACTCAATTCCCGTGGCCGACTGCTGTTTGTCGCCAGCCATCCCGAGCGCTTTGCCGACTCGGTGGTGACCGAGATTGTCGGCTACAGCGACGAGAACGGTGACTCGCCGTTCTGGGATGCCATTGGCCGCAACTTCTTCGACCTCAACTACGCCGCCGCCGAGCGCCTGTGCGGGCTGAAAAGCCGTACCTTCCTCGCCGAGCTGATGCCGCACTACCCGATCTACGTGCCGCTGCTGCCGGACGAAGCGCAAGAAGCCATGGGCCAGGTGCACCCGCGTGCGCAAATCACCTTCGACATCCTCATGCGTGAAGGTTTCGAAACTGACCATTACATCGACATCTTCGACGGTGGCCCGACGCTGCACGCACGGGTGTCGGGCATTCGCTCGATTGCCCAGAGCCGCGTGGTGCCAGTGAAAATCGGTGAGATGGTCAAGGGCGTCGGTCGCCAATACCTGGTGAGCAACGCGCAGTTGCAGGATTACCGCGCGGTGATGCTGGAGCTGGACTACGCGCCCGGCAAACCAGTGACCCTGGACCTGGCGGCAGCCGAAGCGCTGGGTGTTGGCGAAGGCGCCAGTGTGCGCCTGGTTGCGGTTTAAAAAGAGAGTTTCGCGGGTGGCTGACAACAGCGGCCCGTTCGAGGAGATAGCATGATCGTTCGTCCCGTACGCAGCAGCGATTTACCGGCCCTGATAGACCTGGCGCGCAGCACTGGCACCGGCCTCACCACCTTGCCGGCCAACGAAGAGCGCCTGACCCACCGGGTGGGCTGGGCGGAAAAAACCTTTCGCGGCGAAGCCGGGCGCGGCGATGCCGACTACCTGTTCGTGCTGGAAAACGACGAAGGCCGCGTGGTGGGAATCTCCGCCATCGCTGGCGCCGTTGGCCTGCGCGAGCCGTGGTACAACTTCCGGGTTGGGCTGACTGTCAGCGCTTCCCAGGAACTGAATATCTACCGTGAGATACCGACGCTGTTCCTGGCCAACGACCTCACCGGTAATTCCGAATTGTGCTCGTTGTTTTTGCATGCCGATTACCGCAACGGCCTCAACGGTCGCATGCTGGCCAAGGCGCGCATGTTGTTTATCGCCGAGTTCCCGCAACTGTTCGGCAACAAGATCATTGCCGAGATGCGCGGTGTGTCCAACGACGCCGGGCGTTCGCCGTTCTGGGAAAGCCTGGGCCGGCACTTCTTCAAGATGGAGTTCAGCCAGGCCGACTACCTCACGGGCGTGGGCAACAAGGCGTTTATCGCCGAGCTGATGCCCAAGTTCCCGCTGTACAGCTGCTTTCTCTCCGAAGACGCGCGCAATGTAATCGGCAAGGTCCACCCGGACACCGAGCCGGCGCTGAGCATGCTCAAGAGCGAAGGCTTCAGCTACCAGGGCTATGTGGATATTTTCGACGCCGGCCCGGCGGTGGAATGTGAAACCAGCAAGATCCGTGCGGTGCGCGACAGCCAGTCACTGGTGTTGGCCATCGGCACGCCGGGGGACGATGCCACGCCGTTCCTGATCCATAACCGCAAGCGCGAGGAATGCCGTATCACCGCCGCTCCGGCCCGTCTGGCGGCAGGTACGCTGGTGGTCGATCCACAGACTGCCAAGCGCCTGCAATTGGTGGTGGGTGATCAAGTACGTGCTGTTGCGTTGTCCGCTGCTCGGGAGTCCAAATAATGAATTCGCTGTATATCGCAGGTAGCTGGCTGGCTGGCCAGGGTGAGCTGTTTGAATCGCGCAACCCGGTGACTCAGCAAGTGCTGTGGGCTGGCAATGGTGCCAGTGCTGAACAGGTCGAATCCGCCGTGCAGGCTGCGCGTCAGGCATTCCCGGCATGGGCCAAGCGCCCGCTCGAAGAACGCATCAGCGTGCTGGAAACCTTCGCCGCTACGCTTAAAAGCCGTGCCGATGAAATCGCCCGCTGCATTGGCGAAGAAACCGGCAAGCCACTGTGGGAGTCGGCCACTGAAGTCACCAGCATGGCCAACAAGATTGCGATCTCGGTGCAAAGCTACCGCGAGCGTACCGGCGAGAAGAGCGGCCCCCTGGGCGACGCCACCGCTGTGTTGCGCCATAAACCCCACGGTGTGGTGGCGGTATTCGGCCCTTACAACTTCCCTGGGCACTTGCCCAATGGGCACATCGTCCCGGCGTTGCTGGCGGGCAATACCGTGCTGTTCAAGCCGAGCGAGCTGACCCCCAAGGTCGCCGAGCTGACCGTACAGTGCTGGATCGAAGCCGGTTTGCCGGCGGGCGTGCTCAACCTGCTGCAAGGCGCGCGGGAAACCGGCATCGCCCTGGCGGCCAACCCAGGCATCGACGGCCTGTTCTTTACCGGCTCCAGCCGCACCGGCAACCACTTGCACCAGCAATTCTCAGGGCGCCCCGACAAGATCCTGGCCCTGGAAATGGGGGGTAATAACCCGCTGGTCGTGGACGAAGTCGCCGACGTGGATGCGGCGGTGTACACCATCATCCAGTCGGCGTTTATCTCGGCGGGCCAGCGTTGCACCTGCGCGCGCCGCTTGCTGGTGCCGCAAGGTGCCTGGGGCGATGCCTTGCTGGCGCGCCTGGTGGCGGTGAGTGCGAGCATTGAAGTGGGCGCTTTCGATCAGCAACCGGCGCCGTTCATGGGGTCGGTGATCTCCCTGGCTGCGGCCAAAGCCTTGATGCAAGCCCAGGAACTGATGTTGGCCAATGGCGCCGTGGCACTGCTGGAAATGACCCAGCCTCAGGCTCAGGCCGCATTGTTGACCCCTGGAATCATCGACGTAACCGGGGTGACGGAACGTGAAGACGAAGAGCTGTTCGGCCCGCTGCTGCAGGTGATCCGCTATGCGGATTTTGCCGGTGCCATCGCTGAGGCCAACAACACCCAGTACGGCCTGGCCGCTGGCCTGTTGTCGGACTCCGAAGCGCGTTACCAGCAGTTCTGGCTGGAAAGCCGCGCCGGTATCGTCAACTGGAACAAGCAGTTGACCGGCGCTGCCAGTACCGCGCCGTTCGGTGGTGTCGGGGCGTCGGGCAATCATCGCGCCAGTGCCTATTACGCGGCGGATTATTGCGCGTACCCGGTGGCGTCGTTGGAAACGCCAAGCCTGATAGTCCCGGCAACGCTCACGCCAGGTATAACGCTGATCTAAATGTGGGAGCGGGCTTGCTCGCGAATGCGGTGTTTCATTCAACATTTGAAGTGACTGAACCACCGCTTTTGCGAGCAAGCCCGCTCCCACAATGGATCTGTGGTGTATTCAAGTGATTTGATGCCTATAAAAACAGATGTTTGTGGAGCCTCGCCGATGAAATCCTGTGAAGTCAATTTTGACGGTCTAGTGGGGCCGACCCATAACTACGGCGGCTTGTCCTTCGGCAACGTCGCGTCCCAAAGCAACAGCCAGCAGTCTTCCAACCCGAAGGAAGCGGCGTTGCAGGGCCTGCAGAAAATGAAAGCCCTGATGGACATGGGCTTTGTGCAAGGTGTATTGGCGCCCCAGGAGCGCCCGGATGTAGCCGCCTTGCGCAGCTTGGGTTTCAGCGGCACCGACGCTCAGGTGATCGAGCAGGCTGCCAGGCAGGCCATGCCTTTGCTGGTAGCGAGCTGCTCGGCATCCAGCATGTGGGTAGCCAACGCCGCCACCGTCAGCCCAAGTGCCGACACCGCAGACGGTCGTGTGCATTTCACCGCTGCCAACCTCAATTGCAAATACCACCGCAGCATCGAGCACCCCACCACCAGCCGAGTGCTGGGGGCGATGTTCGCCGATGGCAAGCATTTCGCTCACCACGCCGCCTTGCCGGCCGTGGCGCAATTTGGCGATGAAGGCGCGGCCAACCACACGCGTTTCTGTCGTGAGTACGGCGAGGCGGGCGTCGAGTTTTTCGTCTTCGGCCGTAGTGCTTTCGACCCCCGTTACCCGGCCCCGCAGAAGTACCCGGCGCGCCAGACCCTCGAAGCCTCCCAGGCCGTTGCGCGCCTGCATGGCTTGAAGGATGACGGTGTGGTCTACGCCCAGCAGAACCCTGCGGTGATCGATGCCGGTGTGTTCCACAACGATGTGATCGCGGTGGGCAACGGCGAGGTGCTGTTCTATCACGAGGATGCGTTCCTCAATACCGAACAGATGCTTGCCGAGCTGCACGGCAAGTTGGGCAAGTTGGGCGGCAACTTCCAGTCGGTGTGTGTGCCTCGCGCGTTGGTCAGTGTCGAGGACGCGGTGCGTTCCTACCTGTTCAACAGCCAGTTGCTGACTCGTCCTGATGGTTCGATGTTGCTGATCGTGCCGGAAGAGTGCCGCGCCAATGAGCGCGTGTGGCAGTACTTGCAAGGCTTGACCGCTTCCGGCGGGCTGATCCGCGAAGTCAAGGTCTTCGACCTCAAGCAAAGCATGCAGAATGGCGGTGGGCCGGCGTGCCTGCGCCTGCGTGTGGCGTTGAACGAAACCGAGCTGGCGGCCGTGAACCCAGGGGTTATCATGACTGCGCCGTTGTACGAAACCCTGACCCAATGGGTGGGCAAGCACTACCGTGACAGCCTGCGCGAAACCGACCTGGCTGACCCGCAGTTGCTGCTTGAGTGCCGGACGGCACTGGATGAACTGACGCAAATCCTTAAACTGGGCTCGGTTTATCCTTTCCAGATCAATTAATGCCACACGGCTGAGATATTTTATTTATGACCGACACCCTGAAACTCATCCTTGAAGACACCGACGGCACCCAGCTGGAAACCTCCTGCACCCGCGTCGCCGTGGTCTGGCAGGGCAAGGAGATCTGGATCCAGCACGATGGCCGCGGCCAACTGCTGATTGGCGTGGACGTAGAAGAAGGCGATGCCGAGTACGCCAACCTGCTGATGCGCCCATTGGCCACCAACCTGATGAGCCTGCAGCTGGAAATGGAACCGGCCGACGTTGAAGGTGACGACGACGATCACGTCCATGGCCCAGGCTGCAACCACTAAGGAAGCTGCTTATGCTCGCCCTCGGCAAACTGCTTGAACTTACCCTCGCCGGTCGTGAACCGGCGCAAAAAATTCAACTGACTGTCGACGGCGTGCAGATGCGCTGGCTCAGCGAAGGCGCGCTTGAAGTGCGTCCTCCTGAAGCTCTGGACAACGGCAGCGACTTGCTGCTGTCGTCCGGCATCCATGGCAACGAAACCGCGCCGATCGAATTGCTCGACCGCCTGTTGCATGGCATTGCCCGCGGGGAGATCAAACCCCGAACCCGTATTCTGTTCCTGTTCGGTAATACCGAGGCCATGCGCCGCGGTGAGCGTTACCTCGAGCTGGACGTCAACCGGCTGTTCAATGGCCGTCATGAACAAAACATCGGCCCCGAAGCCATGCGCGCCGCCGAGCTTGAGCAATTGGCCCGCAGCTTTTTCAGCCTGCCTGGCCGCTCGCGCCTGCATTACGACCTGCATACCGCGATTCGTGGTTCAAAAATCGAGCAGTTCGCGTTGTACCCGTGGAAGGAAGACCGACAGCATTCGCGCCGTGAGCTGGAGCGCTTGAACGCGGCCGGCATGCAGGCGGTGCTGCTGCAGAACAAAACCTCGATTACCTTCACCGCCTTTACCTACGAGCAACTCGGCGCCGAGGCTTTTACCCTGGAGTTGGGCAAGGCGCGCCCGTTCGGGCAGAACGACGGTGTGGACGTGTCGCGCCTGGAAGTGCGCCTGAAGCAGATCATCGAGGGCAACGAGCCTGAGACCGGCAACCTCGACGGCCTGAAGCTCTTCGCCGTTGCACGGGAAGTGATCAAGCACAGCGACGCCTTCCTGCTGCACCTGCCCGCAGATGTGGAAAACTTTTCGGAATTGGAAAAGGGCTACCTGCTGGCCGAAGACGTGGCCAAGACCCGCTGGGTGATCGAGGAGGAGGGCGCCCGCATCATCTTCCCCAACCCAAAGGTGAAGAACGGCTTGCGCGCCGGGATATTGATCGTGCCCACCACCGATGCCGGCCTGGCCTGAGAGCCAAGTCTGGCTCAGTCCAATGTGGGAGCTGGCTCGCCTGCGATAGCATCACCTGGGTATCACTGATCCACCCCAGGTGTCTGCTCGCAGGCAAGCCAGCTCCCACACTGGTTTGCGGTGAGGCTTGGATTTAGACCGCTACCGCACGCGGCTCGCTACGACGGATCGCCCGCACTTTGTGCAGTGTATCGGCGCAGGTACGCGCAGCTTCCTGACCCTTGTGCACGAAGTGCTCATAGAAGAACGTGGTGTGCTCGCTGCCGGCATGGAAGTGGTGCGGCGTCAGGGACACCGAGAACACCGGCACTTCAGTTTCCAACTGCACCTGCATCAGGCCGCTGACCACTGATTGCGCGACGAATTCGTGACGGTAGATGCCACCGTCCACCACCAGCGCGGCAGCGACGATCCCGGCGTAACGGCCGGTCTTGGCCAGCAATTTGGCGTGTAGGGGCATTTCAAAGGCGCCGCCGACTTCGAAGAAGTCGATGTCCGATTCCTGATAACCCTGGGCGATCATTTCGGCGAGGAAGCCTTTGCGCGATTGGTCGACAATATCCTTGTGCCAGCAGGCCTGGATAAACGCGACGCGCTCGCCGTGATGGTTTTTGCTTTTGCTGTCGATTGCGGTGGGTTGCATGTTCTGACTCCTGTTTAAGAAAAAAACAGGGCGTTATGAATCGAATGGGATTTAAGGGTACGCATGCGCAAACAGGCGCGCGGCCCTTAGGTGCCAATCCCGTTCTCTCTTCATCCGGACTATGACCGTCGGCCCCGGGATCACACCGGGTCTGCTGACCTTGTCGCCGTCCTGCCTGAGCAGTTCAAGGCGCCAAGCGCTCGCGGGCTATGCACATTGCGTGCAATTACCGCCGGTGGGGAATTGCACCCCGCCCTGAGAACGTTGCCGCCAGAACCCTGGCGGCGGAGAGTTTTTAACATGGTTTTTCGAAAACTGCACGGCTGCCGTCTCGATAACTTATATCGGTTTGATTGGTTGGTATTCGAATGAATGCAATAGGGGCTTGATATTCCGTGGCTTTGCCCGCAGTAATCACACACAAAAGGACTTATCCACTCCGTTAGAGGCCCCCTTCATGACCGTGATCGACCTGCGCAGCGACACAGTGACCCAACCTACCCCCGGCATGCTCGACGCAATGGCCAGCGCCGTCAGCGGCGATGATGTTTATGGTGAAGACCCCAGCGTCAACCGCTTGGAGGCCGAGTTGGCCAAGCGCCTGGGCTTTGCCGCGGCGCTGTTCGTACCCACCGGCACCATGAGCAACCTGCTGGCGTTGATGGCTCACTGTGAGCGCGGCGAGGAATACATCGTCGGCCAGCAGGCCCACACCTACAAATACGAAGGTGGCGGTGCGGCGGTGCTGGGGTCGATCCAGCCGCAGCCCCTGGAAGTGCAAGCTGATGGCTCCCTTGATCTGAACCAGGTGCTTGCAGCCATCAAGCCCGACGACTTCCACTTCGCGCGCACGCGCCTGCTGGCGCTGGAAAACACCATGCAGGGCAAAGTGCTGCCGCTGGATTATCTGGCCAAGGCCCGGGCATTTACCCACGAGCACGGCCTGGCCCTGCACCTGGATGGCGCCCGCCTTTACAACGCAGCAGTCAAGCTGGGGGTGGATGCGAGAGAAATCGCCCAGCACTTCGATTCGGTGTCGGTGTGCCTGTCCAAGGGCCTCGGCGCGCCGGTCGGTTCGGTGCTGTGTGGCTCGGCGGCGCTGATCGCCAAGGCTCGGCGCTTGCGCAAGATGGTCGGCGGCGGCATGCGCCAGGCCGGCTCACTGGCGGCGGCGGGGTTGTATGCTCTCGATCATCAGGTACAGCGCCTGGCTGACGACCATGCCAACGCGCAATGGCTGGGCGATGAGTTACGCAAGGCCGGCTACAGCGTCGAGCCGGTGCAGACCAATATGGTGTATGTGCAGGTAGGCGATCAGGCGCAGGCGCTGAAGGCCTTTGCGGCCGAGCGTGGGGTCAAGTTGAGTGCCGCGCCGCGCCTGCGCATGGTCACCCATCTGGACGTCAGCCGGGCGCAGATCGAGCAAGTGCTGCAGACATTCGTCGCGTTTTCGCAGAAATGACAGTGCAGGCCGTCTAATTGACTGTTTCTATCACATAAACACGCTGTACCACCGGCAAAGGGCCGATATAATGCGGCCCTTTGCCGTCGCTCCGTCTGATGATGTTGCGCACTGGCCTTTGGCCGCAGCCTCCGTGGAAGAACCTAATGAAAAGCGCAGAAATCCGTGAAGCCTTCCTTCGCTTCTTCGAAGAGCAAGGTCACACCCGTGTAGCCTCCAGCTCCTTGATCCCAGGCAATGACCCAACCCTGCTGTTCACTAACGCGGGGATGAACCAGTTCAAGGACTGCTTCCTGGGCCAGGAAAAGCGCGCCTACACCCGCGCTACCAGCAGCCAGAAGTGCGTACGCGCCGGCGGCAAGAACAGTGACCTGGAAAACGTCGGCTACACCGCTCGTCACCACACCTTTTTCGAGATGCTGGGTAACTTCAGCTTCGGCGACTATTTCAAGAAAGACGCGATCACGTTCGCCTGGACCTTCCTCACCGGCGTGCTGAAGCTGCCCAAGGAAAAGCTCTGGGTCACCGTGTACGCGACGGACGATGAAGCGTATGACATCTGGACCCAGGAAATCGGTGTACCTGCCGAGCGCATGATCCGTATCGGTGACAACAAAGGCGCGCCCTACGCGTCCGATAACTTCTGGACCATGGGCGATACCGGCCCGTGCGGCCCGTGCACCGAGATTTTCTACGATCACGGCGACGATATCTGGGGTGGCCCGCCAGGCTCGCCGGAAGAAGACGGCGACCGTTACATCGAGATCTGGAACAACGTGTTCATGCAGTTCAACCGCACCGCCGATGGCGTGTTGCATCCGCTGCCGGCACCGTCGGTGGACACCGGCATGGGCCTGGAGCGGATCAGTGCGGTGATGCAGCACGTTCACTCCAACTACGAAATCGACCTGTTCACCAACCTGCTGAGCGCCTCGGCGGCGGCCATTGGCTGCGCCAATGAAGGCCAGTCTTCGCTCAAGGTGGTGTCGGACCACATCCGTTCCTGCGGTTTTCTTATCGCCGACGGCGTGCTGCCGTCCAACGAAGGCCGTGGCTACGTGCTGCGTCGCATCATCCGTCGTGCGTGCCGCCACGGTAACAAGCTGGGCGCTACCGGCAGCTTCTTCTACAAGATCGTGGCCGCGCTGGTTGCCGAGATGGGCGATGCCTTCCCGGAACTCAAGCAACAGCAAAGCAACATCGAGCGGGTGCTCAAGGCTGAAGAAGAGCAGTTCTCCAAGACCCTGGAGCACGGCCTGAAAATTCTGGAACAGGACCTGGCTGAACTCAAAGGCACCGTGGTGCCGGGTGATGTGGTGTTCAAGCTGTACGACACCTATGGTTTCCCGATGGACCTGACTGCCGACATCGCCCGCGAGCGTGAGTTGACCGTCGACGAAGCCGGTTTCGAGCGTGAGATGGAAGCCCAGCGCGTGCGCGCACGTTCGGCCAGCTCCTTTGGCCTGGACTACAACACCCTGGTCAAGGTTGACGTACCGACCGAGTTCACCGGCTACAAGGCGACTGCGGGCTCGGCCAAGATCGTCGCCATCTATAAAGACGGTAAGTCGGTCGACGTGTTGAGCGAAGGTGAAGAGGCGGTTGTGGTACTGGACCAGACGCCTTTCTATGCCGAGTCGGGTGGCCAGATTGGCGATTGCGGTTTCCTGAGCTCGACATCCGGTCGTTTTGATGTGCGCGACACCACCAAGACCGGCGGGGCTTTCCTGCATCACGGTGTGCTGGTGCTGGGCAACTTGACCGTGGGCGCACCGGTAGACACCCAGGTCGATGCCGACGTACGGCATGCCACCGCGTTGAACCACTCGGCTACTCACTTGCTGCATGCCGCACTGCGCCAGGTACTGGGCGAGCACGTGCAGCAAAAAGGTTCGTTGGTGGACAGCCAGCGCCTGCGTTTTGACTTCAGCCACTTTGAAGCGATCAAGCCTGAGCAGATCAAGGCCCTGGAAGACATCGTCAACGCCGAGATTCGCAAGAATACCCCGGTTGAAACCGAAGAAACCGATATCGAGACCGCCAGGAATAAAGGCGCCATGGCGCTGTTTGGCGAGAAGTACGGCGACGAAGTCCGCGTACTGAGCATGGGCGGCAGCTTCTCGGTAGAACTCTGTGGTGGCATCCACGCCAACCGCACCGGCGATATCGGCCTGCTGAAGATCATCAGCGAAGGTGGTGTGGCCTCGGGCGTACGTCGTATTGAGGCGGTAACCGGTGCTGCGGCCCTGGCTTACCTCAATGCAGCCGAAGAACAACTCAAGGAAGCGGCCGGCCTGGTCAAGGGCAGCCGCGACAACCTGATCGACAAGCTGTCCGCCGTGCTGGAGCGCAACCGTGCGCTTGAGAAACAGCTGGAGCAGTTGCAGGCCAAGGCGGCGAGCGCTGCGGGCGATGACCTGTCGGCCGCGGCGGTTGACGTCAAGGACGTAAAAGTCCTGGCTGCGCGCCTGGACGGCCAGGATGGCAAGGCGCTGTTGGCCTTGGTCGATCAGTTGAAGAACAAGCTCGGCCGCGCAGTGATCCTGCTCGGCAGTGTCCATGAGGATAAGGTCGTTCTGGTTGCTGGTGTAACCAAGGACCTGACTGGCCAACTCAAAGCCGGTGATTTGATGAAGCAAGCCGCTGCGACAGTGGGCGGCAAGGGCGGTGGTCGTCCGGACATGGCGCAAGGCGGTGGTGTCGATGCCGCAGCCCTGGACGCGGCGCTGGCCTTGACCGTGCCATTTGTCGAGGCAGGTATTTAAAGCACTGTTAACCGGCCCGTGGTCTGTCTAGTCACGGGCTTGTTCAGTGCGGGTGGATTGGAAATTAGGCGCCCCTTTACGGGCTGAGGCGGCTTGGAAATGGCTTTGATCGTACAGAAATTTGGAGGCACCTCGGTCGGTTCTGTCGAAAGAATCGAGCAGGTCGCCGACAAGGTTAAGAAGTTCCGCGATGCTGGCGATGACCTGGTAGTGGTGCTGTCGGCCATGAGTGGCGAGACCAATCGCCTGATCGATCTGGCCAAGGCCATCAGCGGTGATCAACAGCCGCTGCCGCGCGAGCTGGATGTGATCGTCTCCACGGGCGAGCAGGTAACCATTGCGCTGTTGGCCATGGCGCTGAACAAGCGTGGCGTGCCAGCGGTGTCCTACACTGGTAGCCAGGTGCGCATTCTTACAGACAGCGCACATACCAAGGCGCGGATCCTGCAGATTGATGATCAGAAAATTCGCACTGATCTGAAAGCAGGCCGTGTGGTAGTTGTAGCGGGTTTCCAGGGCGTGGATGAGCACGGCAACATCACCACGCTGGGTCGTGGCGGTTCGGACACCACCGGTGTGGCCCTGGCGGCAGCACTCAAGGCTGACGAGTGCCAGATCTATACCGATGTGGATGGCGTCTACACCACTGACCCACGCGTCGTGCCAGTGGCCCAGCGCCTTGACAAGATCACCTTTGAAGAAATGCTGGAAATGGCCAGCCTTGGTTCCAAGGTGTTGCAGATTCGCGCGGTGGAGTTCGCCGGCAAGTACAACGTTCCGCTGCGCGTATTGCACAGCTTCAAGGAGGGTCCGGGCACCCTCATTACTATTGATGAAGAGGAATCCATGGAACAGCCGATCATTTCCGGCATCGCTTTCAATCGCGATGAAGCCAAGCTGACGATCCGTGGCGTGCCAGACACCCCTGGCGTGGCTTTCAAGATTCTGGGGCCTGTCAGCGATGCGAATGTTGAAGTCGACATGATCGTGCAGAACGTTTCGCACGACAACACCACCGATTTCACCTTCACCGTGCACCGCAATGAATACGATGCAGCATTGAAAATCCTGCAGAACACTGCGAGCGAGATTGGCGCCCGTGAAGTGGTCGGCGATACCAAGATTGCCAAGGTGTCGATCGTCGGGGTGGGCATGCGTTCCCATGCTGGCGTTGCCAGCCGTATGTTCGGGGCTCTTGCCAAAGAAGGTATCAACATCCAGATGATTTCCACCTCGGAAATCAAAGTCTCGGTCGTCCTCGAAGAGAAGTACCTGGAGCTGGCTGTACGCGCGCTGCATACGGCTTTTGAGTTGGATGCTCCGGCCCGACAGGGCGAGTGATGCGTTGCCAGGAAGGCGCGGTTTACCGCGCCTTTCATTTTTTTGTGGGGTACATGGTCTTTTGCATGGGCTCGACAATACTTAGCGAGTAGGGCTACGACCTTTTGGTTGTAGGTCGAATGCTTTTTTTTTGCAGACTGTTGTTCCTGAACTGAAATGCGTGAGGTGAAAGGTATGCTGATTCTGACTCGTCGTTGCGCAGAAAGCCTGATTATCGGTGATGGCGAAATCACTGTGACCGTGCTCGGCGTCAAAGGCAATCAAGTACGTATTGGGGTTAACGCTCCGAAAGAGGTGGCGGTCCATCGCGAGGAAATCTACCTGCGGATCAAGAAAGAGAAGGACGAAGAACCAAGCCTTTAATTTTTATCGTTTTTTATGTTTGCAAACGGGGAGGAACGTGGTTAATATACGCCCCGTGTTGCGGAGAGCTGGCCGAGTGGCCGAAGGCGCTCCCCTGCTAAGGGAGTACACCTCAAAAGGGTGTCGGGGGTTCGAATCCCCCGTTCTCCGCCATTATTTGCTTAGTACGTTGCAATCTGGTTTTTTCGGTAAGTTGTTGAAAATACTCGAAAAAATAGCTTTACATAGAGATTGAACGGCCTATAATGCGCGGCAACAAATGCACTCGTAGCTCAGCTGGATAGAGTACTCGGCTACGAACCGAGCGGTCACAGGTTCGAATCCTGTCGAGTGCACCATTTAAGAGTTAGTTGCAGCGATGCAGGTAGCTTGGCTTCAACCAGTTGTGATCTGGTCTAAAAACACAATTTGCACTCGTAGCTCAGCTGGATAGAGTACTCGGCTACGAACCGAGCGGTCACAGGTTCGAATCCTGTCGAGTGCACCATACAAACAAAAAGCCCGCCTAGTGCGGGCTTTTTGCCGTCTGGCGTTTGTATAGGTTTTATTTGGCACGCTCCTTTTTCTCCCTTCTCATGTGTTTCCCCTCGCGCCTGCGTCGTCGCATTTCATAGATGCGGCCAATACTGAGCTTTGGCGTGCAAGCGCTTGTTCTTTCCAGTTTTTTAACGTTTAAAACGTCCGGGCGGTGTATCATGCGCCCGTCAGCCCCGCCGGGGCTTGTGGAATACCTCCATGGACTTACCCAGTAGTTACTCAGTACCCCGTTTTACCAATCATGAATTGACTGATTGATCCTTCCGGCGTGCCCCGCTGCTGGGAGTGGAGTTCGCCTATGACCGAAGTAGAAGTAAAGAAAACACAAGAAAGCCTGCAGGATCGTCTGGCTCAAGTTATCGAGCTGCTGCAGCGCCAGCGCGTGGTCGAAGACCTCACGCACCGCCAGGAAGGTCCGAACCACGACCGCGTCGAAAACCTGGTTCACCGGCAAAACCTCGTCGAGTTGCAACGCAAGCTCGATGACCTGCACTCCGCCGACGTCGCCTACATTCTTGAAGCCTTGCCGTTGGATGACCGACTGACCCTGTGGCAGTTGGTGAAGGCTGATCGCGACGGTGACATCCTTCTGGAAGTATCGGACTCGGTGCGTGAGACGCTCATCGCCGACATGGATGACCACGAACTCCTGGCTGCCGCCAAGGAGATGGATGCGGACGAGCTTGCTGACCTGGCCCCTGAGCTGCCCCGTGATGTTGTCCATGAGTTGATGGAAGCGCTCGACACTCAGCAGCGTGAGCGTGTGCGTTCCGCGCTGTCGTACGACGAGGATCAGGTCGGCGCCCTGATGGACTTCGAGATGGTCACCATCCGCGAAGACGTCAGCCTGGAAGTGGTGCTGCGTTACCTGCGCCGCCTCAAAGAGTTGCCCGGCCACACCGACAAATTGTTTGTGGTCGACTATGAGGGCATCCTCAAAGGCGTTTTGCCGATCAAGCGCCTGCTGGTCAATGATCCGGAGAAAAAAGTTGCTGACCTGATGGCCAGCGATACCGTGAGCTTCCACCCGGACGAAGATGCCTACGACGCGGCCCAGGCATTCGAGCGTTACGACTTGATCTCGGCTCCGGTGGTAGATAAGAACGGCAAGTTGATCGGTCGTCTGACCATCGATGAAATCGTCGACTTGATCCGTGAGGAAAGTGAAACCGAAGTCCTCAACATGGCGGGTTTGCGTGAAGAGGAAGATATTTTCGCGTCGGTCTGGCGTTCACTGCATAACCGCTGGGCTTGGCTGGCTATCAATCTGATTACCGCGTTTATCGCTTCTCGCGTGATCGGGTTGTTTGAAGGCTCCATCGAGAAGCTGGTTGCCTTGGCGGCGTTGATGCCGATTGTGGCGGGCATTGGCGGCAACTCCGGGAACCAGACCATCACCATGATCGTGCGCGCCATGGCGCTGGACCAGGTCAGTACCGCCAATTCCTCACGGCTGTTGCGCAAGGAACTGGCTGTAGGCCTCATAAACGGATTGGTGTGGGGGGGCGTGATTGGCGTGGTGGCCTACTTGCTCTACGGTAGTTGGTCCCTAGGTGTGGTCATGACTGCGGCCATGACCCTTAACCTGTTGCTGGCGGCCTTGATGGGGGTATTGATCCCCATGACCTTGGCGCGTCTAGGTCGCGATCCCGCCATGGGTGCCAGTGTGATGATCACGGCCATGACTGACAGTGGTGGTTTCTTCATCTTCCTGGGCCTGGCAACGATCTTCCTGCTCTGACCCTTCCCGCGAGGGCAAACCTGCCCTCGCTTTGCTTCTTATTCCCAAACTCGACGCAAAAAAAAGCCAGCACAGGGCTGGCTTCGGCTTTCAGGTGTCAATCAATTGGCTTCTGCGGCCGCCTCCACGTCGTGCGCGATAAGCGAGACGAGAGCATTTTGCTGGCGGTGGGAGAGCTGACGAAAACGCTGCAGCAGTTCGCGTTCGTGCAGTGACAGCTCGGGGCTGTCCAGGCGCATGCTCAACTCTTCACCCAAGGCACCTTCCTGAATAAGGCTTTGTTCCAGGCGTGCGATGATTTCGGAGTTCATGCTGCGGTGATGATTGCGAGCCACCTCGGCAATGCGTTCCCGCATTCCGTCTGGCAGACGTACGACGAATTTGTCAGCCGTACGGCTGGAATAAATTGCCTGTTTCAATGGGCGCATATATTTAACCGGTTAGTTCAGGGGAGCGGTTTCTGGAATTGGCCGCAAGATGAGTGTTAAGACAAGGCTCACGACCAAAGTTCAACGCGAATTGCAAAGAGGCCGCATCATGCCTCAGATTTGCCATTTCATTGGCGTCAATTCTGTGACAAATATTGAACCGCCTAAAGGCTTTATGCCAGTACTGATTTGCGTTTTTGCGGACTGGTTGGAAAAATTTCCTGCAGCTGCAGCGAAGCTCGGCAACCTTCGTCCAGGTCAGCGCGGAATCTGAGTCGAAGGGTGTCCTTTCTATAGGGGTATGGCCTTTTGCCCGCAAGCTTAAGGTTAGTAGCTGTTCGGCTATTTACGAGTGTCAGGCGACATAAGGTAGGGAGAAGGGACGGCGGGGGAGGGCTAGCGAAGGAGTGGATCGAATTTGATTCGGCGACCCTTGATGAGTGCAATTATCAGTAGGCTGCCCAGCACGGCGCTCGCGACGAAGGCTAGGGTTTGAGCTTGTTGTGAGGTGGCTCCCAGGCCTAGTGCGGCGGACATGAGGGTCAGGCACAGAAATAACCAGGCAGATTTGGACATGAATATTTTCTCAGAAAACCCAATGCTCGGCCGCTGGGGCAGATTCGGTTTCTTGGGTCAGGCGGATGGGGGGCTGGGGGTTGGCAGTCATCAGTGCGAGTTGAGGGCGCTGTTGCAGATGGTGGGGAATGGCTTGGCTGATTTGCGCGCCGTCTTCAGTATTGGTCGGCTGAAAATGAAACGTCACCACCGCGGCCAGTGCCACAGCGTTCAGTGCTAATAGAAGGGCGCTGTTCATAGTCATGGTCTTCACGGTGCCTGAAACGATTGGTTGTGTATATATGGCTTTGCAGATGTCGTGCCAACCTATTAGGCCAATAAAAACAAAGAGTTAGATTTGATTTGTGGGGTTTTGAGGTTGCAGTTTGCAATGATGGCATATTGGCGCAGTGCAATTTGCACGATACATCTGAAGGCTTTGGTCTGCAGCGAGAGGCTTTGAATGCATTCGCAGGGATCGGCCTACATTCAAAATGCCAACGGACGACATGACAAAACCAGCCTCGGCCGTTAAGATGCACGCCGTCTGTCGCTAGCCCTTCCGGGTAAGCATTTGGCATTTGTCCCAGTAGCTCAATTGGATAGAGCATCCCCCTCCTAAGGGGAAGGTTGGCCGTTCGAACCGGCCCTGGGACACCATCTCTGTTGAGCTTTCCCTTTCCGGTATTCGCCGGTCTAAAAAAACAGTCTTTCTCGCTCCTCGCTTTCGCAGGTCTCGGCCGGGCTTCTTCCGGTTGGAGTTCGATGCATTTGTGTGGGAGGTGGGATTCACGCCCCAGGGCTATACGCTTCTTCTTATATAGAAGAGGCGGCGAGGCATCCTGATTTTATAGGCGAATGGGTTTTTAGCTTTTTTGCGGATAAGGGGTTGACGTTCATGGCGATCCCTGTAGAATTCGCCTCCCGCTTACGAGAGATCGCAAGCGCAAGTGGTTGAAGTTGTTGAAGAAATCTTCGAAAACTTCTGAAAATAACCACTTGACAGCAAGTGAGGCTGCTGTAGAATGCGCGCCTCGGTTGAGACGAAAGATCTTAACCAACCGCTCTTTAACAACTGAATCAAGCAATTCGTGTGGGTGCTTGTGGAGTCAGACTGATAGTCAACAAGATTATCAG
>NZ_JAAQWI010000018.1:0-41769 GCF_012985385.1 Pseudomonas sp. WS 5503 | reverse complement strand
CACGAGGTAATGGGGCACGAAATGAATGCGCTCTAGCGTCGCCATTCAACGCCCCTGGGACGCTTAACAATGTCCATAGATAGAACTCAATAGCTTATGCGTCCACACTATACAACTTACTCTTATCTATTGAGTAAACTTCCGCCCGCGGGACCATACTTTCAATGGTTTGCTGAACTCTTGAGCTGATGTCGCCGTACAAAGCGTAGTTGCTAGAAAATGCTACAACTCCGTTATCTCTCAAGAAGTCTTTGATCTTAAAGTAGGGGTCACCCATCCTAAGTCCTAGCGCTTTTGCTTCATCAGTGAGCGCAATTATGCAACCGTCATTATTTGACAACGTTACTATTGGAGTGTTTCTTAAGTCTGGTCGAAATAGTCTTTCGCATGAGCAGTAAAAACGGTTGCAATCAATAAGCGCGTAGGTAGGTTTGTCATGACGCATGATGGGTCAGGCTCCATGTTACAACTCCAAAAACCTCTATCTCCTCGGAACCTTCAATTGGTGGGTATTCTGGATTGTCAGAACTCAGAACCCACGATCCATTTTGAGATTTGTCCAGCCGCTTCACTACAGGCTGATTGCATATATAAGCAACCACGACATCGCCAATTTTTGGTGTCCTAGCTCTATCAATTATCAACCGGCTGCCAGAAACAATGCCGCACGGCAGCATCGACACACCCTCTGCCTCCCCAAGCCATACATGGGGTGCTCGCAGATCAACAAGCTCGTCAAGGGAAATAGGCGGCTCGTAGTGGTCCGCGGCAGGGCTCGGGAACCCACCGGAGAACCTGCCTGACAGAACACAAATCAGGCCAGGGACTTCGGAAGCTGTGAGTTGGCGCAGGCTAGTAATGATCACGGAATGAAATCACGATGCTGTATGGATGCACAGTATAGATCCCGGCCCCTTGTTTCAGTCAATTCCGACCAGGGGATTTCAGACAAGCGAGCGCCATGGCTGCGCCGCAGACTTGGCTTATAGACGCAGGGCCTTGCAGATCAATTGGGCTACGTGGGCTATGACGTTAGGTGAAATGACCCATCGTTCGAGTCACACGGAGTGAGCGGAGGTTTTCTGCCCGCTCCAGTCGGTGCAAGTTTATAAGGGAGCCTTGCACATTTGATAAAGGTCGTACTCAAAGTTTCGACCCGCAGTCATCGTTCCTGCCTTGGCTCCTACGGTGTACCTATAGCCGTTGTAGTCGACGGGACCACGCCAGTTCTTACCCGCACTTGCCCCGACACCGGTGGGCCCTACATCGTAAAGCAGCCAGGTATTGTTATTGGTGAGATACGTCCATCCCTTACGGCTGTACATATCGTTATTGTTCTTCTGCCCGACCCATTCGCAAGTCGCTGCTGCGGGAGGGGGCGGCGTCGCAGGCGCCTGCGTGCCGATTGCTGCCTGCTGCTGCGTTATGAGGATTGTTTGGTACGCTGGTACTGGCCCCCCAACGTTCACGATCTGACCGGTTACTAGGCTCTGCTGTCGATCCTGTCGATAAGCAATCTGATTTTGATAGCAATTTTGTGAATGCGTAAAAGCGCTGCCTGCTGGAACAGTGCTTGGATCCGGTGTCCAGCCCGAGCAGCTGTAAGGGCTGTCATAGTTGGCCCATCCCGTGTAGATGGGAGCTATCGCCGCCCAAGCATCTGTGAATGGGACATACAATGAACCTTGCCCCTCATTGGTTACGGTTGCCGCAGTGACTGTTGCACCGCCAATAACGTTCGATGAGCGCAGAGTTACGCTTGTCTGACCATTTACATCTGTCGCCGTTTGAGAAGCTCCGAGAGTGCCACTCGTTGTGCTCCACGCTAGGTTGGTACCTGCTCCTACGTTGCCGCCGAAATAGTCAGTGACAGTGGCAGTAATGGTGGTGACCTCTCCTGTAGCTGCAATAGAAGCTGGGTTGGCTACGAGTTCAACTTTCAGGCCCATTTCGCAAGAACGCCATCCATTGGTAGCGTTGTCACATACCACGGACTCCCAGCCTGACGGGCCAGACGTTGTCCGGATCGGAGCCCAGGTAGATGCTTGTGACCATGGCACAATTGCAGCAGCAAAAAGAGCCACGGCGGCAGTAATACTGCCTCTTAGGGAGCGCATCCTTTTTTGCAGCGAACGCCGAGATACCTTTGACCTATGTTCACTACGTTGGATTTGACGCAAAGTGGCTTGTAATTGACTGCCCAATAGGCAGCTTTCTATCGGTAACGGGTCGGTCATGATCAGCGCCACTGGGTAATTGAGGTACGGCTTTCGATGGAATACTGCTGTGCACGAATTGCCAAAGACGGAGGAGTTAAACTCCGCTGTTAGAACTGATGTCAGTGCGGAGCTTCGCTTTGATTGCACGCCTGGTCCGTTGAGGGACTAATCCACTCACTTGCAGACGAACATCTTTCCTGAAGAGTCGAATGCAATTGATCCCTTGGCAAAGTCGCCGCATCCCTGTCCAGCGCTGACATTGCCCGGGTTGTATGCAACCTGCTTGACCCATTTGCCACTGGTGCAATAGAGCGGTGTGCCGGCTGCAGATCTGCTCACTAGGCCATTCGGGGAGCACGCGGCGGATTCGGTGTTAGTGCCGGAGATGGCGAGGTCACCAACTGTCGTTCGACCCGATGAATTCATCGTCTGGGCCGATATCCCCCCACTAGCAGTCACAGAGACCGTATCGACGTTGTTGACCTCTGTGATGTTGTTGTTGCCCATCAACAATGTGGTTCGCATCCGGTTCAACTCAGCATTGGCTTGGGCTGTTCGAGAGAGCTTTTCGCTTAGTGCCGCTTCACTCCCTGGAACACCGACTGTGCTGCGGATGAGGTGAGTGCTTGATGAGACGACCGTTGTCCCGGGCAGATTATTAGCTACGACACCGTCCCAATCCGCGATGGTGTTCTGGTCAACGCTGAAGGTGTTGGCTGTGCATGAGGTCGTTATGGGAGAGTTGTACTTGTTTACGGTTGATACACCAGCGAGATAAGGGGGCGTGGTTCCTTTTAGTACCGTGATTGCGTTAGCGCAGAGACTTGCCCCTGGCCAGGAGCCTTTTTCCCCTCGATAGGTGCGAGCCGCATCAAGGATGGTCTGAGTCTCTTGCGCAGTCAGGTCCGCTCGCTTTTCGTTTATGTTTTCCATAAACGAAGGCACGGTAGCAGCAGCCATCATTGCCATAATCGCGATGCTAACGGCCAGTTCTAAAAGTGAAAAACCTGACTGACGGGTTGGGTACATGACAACCTCAAGCTGTTATAAATGACACTCCGGATCGAATCATTTCACAGCTGTTGAGGGATACAACCCAAAACCAAGGCGCAAAATTCAAGTGGCCGTCTGCCGCGAAAATAGTAAGCAGATCGCCTCATTTCGGTGCAAAAAATGATTTTTTCCGCGAGCTCCCAAGGTAGGCAAGCCGATAAAATGCCGTCGGTTTTTTATGGCCAGCAGGGCGAAAATTTTCATATAGGTCCGACTTGGTTCAGCCACCTTCACGAAGCCAGCAAAAAGCACTCAACCAAAAATCATCTTGCCAAGCTGTTTTCTGATGCCCTATGATTTCCGGGTCTCGAAATGGGCCGCTGGCGTGGCTTGGTACGTGTTACCTCGGGATAAAGAGCTTCATCAGCTGTGCAACGAGTTACTGATACACGTCACACCCTGAAGTCGGTTTTGCGCACACCACAGGTCAGCCAGCAACCATCGTTCATCGCGCATACCTTCACGTCTAGGCATTGGCCAGGCGTAACCTTCAAGGCGATTGTGATGACCCGTATCCCATTTCAGAAAACCGATATCCAAGAATTCAAAGGCATCGCGAAACGTCTGTTCCGCGGGCTTGATCTCATTGATCATAAGAACCCTGACCGCATGCGTGAGCTGGTTGCCAAGGTTTTCGGCTACAACGACTTTCATGAAGTGATTAAAGCTGCTGAAGACGTGATTCCTGCGCCGGCGGCCCCGATCACCCGGTTCGATATTCGGCTTGTCGCAGCGGATGGATTGGTAAAGGTCGCGAACATTCCCTTTGTTGAAGCATGGCTGCGCGCAGGCCGGGCTCGATTGTATGGGCTTAGTATCGACCAGTTCACTGTTGAAGCTTTGCGCTCTGCTAGGCTGAAGGCTCGCGGGGTTGCAGCAAGTTCGCACTTGGCGCAGGACATAGGTGTGTCGACGCCCAAGTGGCATGATGAGCAGCTGCGATTCTTCCGTAACGGGGCCCCGAGCTTTGAGCTGTGCGTTAAGCATAAAGTCGCAGCTTTCCACTGGGGCACGTTCACTGTGCTCTACGACGCCATTCTCTCTTCGCGCTTCAAAGAAGCGATCATCAATCCAAATGGCTTGTTTGATGCTGGCTCCGATGATGCCATCGACACCTACCTTCGCGAGACCCTCATTCCCCAATGCTGGATTCCACTCTCGCAACTCATCCAGGACGGGCTCACGGTCCCAGATCATGAGGCAGTCTGGCTGTATGTAGAATCTGGAGTGTGCATCGGTCGTGGTATCCGCCACAAAGCACACGGTAGCTTCTTGCCTCGGTTGTTTCTGACCGATATTGAAGTCGCAGAAGGTCTTGCCATGACCCTGACTGGTACATATGTACAGGGGGGGTCGTCGCAGGGGCATAACTCTTTGAGTGTGCCGAAAGGTAATGACCTTGTGTATCAGCTTAAGCCTGGCGCTCGTTCCCCGGGGGCTGTCACTGACCCGCTGAACCAACCTGCAGCCAATCCGCATGAGCTGGATCTTGTGCCAAATCTGTTCGCCGGTTCTCAAGAGATTCTGCGTGGAGGGGGGCGCGGAAACTTAACAATTTGGGGCTTGGATGGTAAGGCTATTCGCGTTAGCCACGCCGATCGTCAGTCTTTGCAGAACACCTATTACGAAGTTGAGCCATGGCTAGCCGAGTCCGATCTTTCTGACTTGTTCCCCGATTACGTTGCGCCACCGGCTATTGACCATCGTGAAAGGTTTGCATGGTCGAAGGATCTGGAGAACAAGGTTTTCCTGCCTCCCGTATCGATCGAACTCCAAGTTCGCGCTGAAAGCATCATCAACCGGAAGAATGAAAAAGCCGTTGCTCAGTTAACCGAGGCAGCAACATCGGGCGAACTACTCACAAGGGTGGAGGCAGCGACCACGTCTGTGGTACTTGAGCAGCTGGCTGGCGACCTGATCTATGAGCTATTTGATGGCAGTGATCAAACCGAGCGGGTTAAAGACGTGTCGCAAAAGATGGTGAGCTGGTTTCCCGAACTCGCCGGTTTTCACCCTGATGTGCTTTACGCCGTCGTTGCGGTTCACGCTCAAGGCGCCTTTGGTGATCATTTCCCCGCAACCCTTCGCCTCGTGGACATTTTCTGTGCGGTGGTGCTGCTGCAGGCAGGGTTTCAAGGGGGGGGGCGCTTCCGTTTCTTGAGGATGGTACCTTCTCAAATTGCCCTGGGGCAGTGGTACAACGGCGTGATCTTGCTGACTTCTATCCATGAGGTGGCTGTGCAGTATGAGGGTTATGTCGCCGCACTTAAGAATCAGCAGGCGCGTATCAATCGGATCTCCTCGTCCATTGAGCTTGAGAGCAGTCGCCGGAAGGAGGCCTTCGATCACAAGTATCTGTATGTCAGTGACGAAATGCCCCGCGCCAAGCCCGTAAACCTCATGCAGTTGATTAATACGATGGGGGATTGAGTCAAGCCTCGATCGCTAGACTGTCAAGGCGCCCCTAGTCAAAAGGGCTGGCGGCGTTATGTTGCAACAGGTCATCAACCAGCCTCGTTAGATCTTGCTCAAACCAAGTCAGCGAGGCACTGACCTGGGGCTCTTGCATGTACTCTCTCCTGGAACTTGCATTCCTGCTCATCCTCGCACCTTACATTCTGTTCGGTGTGGTACTTGGGGCCGTTGCCGGCCTCATCATCAACTTGTTTCAACCAGCCATCCTGATGGCTTCAGTTTGGTTTGCGGTGGTAGGCGCCTACCTATCAGCGCACCGCCCAGACCCAGGTCAGCGGTTTATACCTCTGCTGGGTATGGTTGCAGATTTTCAAATCCTTGGAGTTCCTTTACCCAGCATCATCCTCGTAATCGCAGGGATTCTCCTGATCGTGGCTCTCTTGTGCCGCCAGCGGACTAAGCCGTGAGTAACTCTGAACCTGTGCGGTTGAGCACTCAAAAGGCCACGACGAATTTGAGAGGGGGCATCTGGCTGGGCCTTGGCGAATCACAAGTTATGATGGCCATTAGACGCCAGAGACCGAGAGTCGACCAAATACCATGATCAACCTAGAGCCTCAGCCCCTTGTGATGGGCACTCTCTTGCAATTCAGCAGTGACCAGCCAAGTGCTGTGATCAATCCGTTTGCCAGTTTCTCCAAGGAGCCATACGAGCTGCTCAGCTTGATCGAGGCCGCTACTGGCTATGAGCTTGATCCGCTTCAGCGTATTCACGCAGCTGAAGCTGGCCTGCTGGTGGCTCAAAGAACGACTCCCAACGCTGCACTGATGATTGAGGAGTGGATTCAGCATGCCGATCTTGCTGACTTTGCTCGTGCAGCTCGCCGGGCCTTGATCCCTGCTTAACCTCATCAATTATGCCCTCGCATATTGCGGGGCCTAGATCTGGCGGAACTCATACGCCAGAACAGCCAAGTACAGGACGCGCCACCATGCCTATAAAGCAGATTGTCATTCACCATATCGACAAAAAACCCGACGGCAATCCCGCGGTCATCCTTTTTGCTGACCACGAACTGCCGGCAGAGTCTCAGACGACTGAAACCCTGATGGCAGATCTGAATGACGCCTACAACGCCAAGCAGGGAAAGGCCTGGGGCTTGTTTCATCCAGAATCAGGCGCTCACCCATTCAGTGGCTGGCTCAGCAAATATTTGAAGCAGGAAACTACTTTCCTCGAATTCTCGAATGTGTCGATCGAACATTTGACCAAGCTGATGGAAGAGTCAAATCTCTCCACCGGCGGGCACGTTCTCATTGCTCATTATGTGCAGGGCATGACCGACTACCTCAGCATTGCGCTGTTGCATCACAGCGAAGGCGTCACAGTTACTGACACACTGGATGTCACACCCTCGCGACACCTCGATGTTGGCCAGCTCCACCTGGCCGCACGCATCAACATCTCCGAGTGGCAAAACAACAAGCAGTCGAAGCAGTACATCTCGTTCATCAAGGGCAAGAACGGTAAGAGGATTTCGGAATATTTCCGCGATTTCATCGGCTGCATGGAGGGTGTCGACGGTCCGGGTGAAACACGGACTCTGCTAAAGGCATTCAGCGACTTTGTGGAGAGTGAAGACCTCCCTGAGGAATCGGCCCGCGAGAAGGTCAGTACCCTCGTTGAATACGCTGTCAACCAGACGAAGCAAGGCGCGGCAGTCAGCCTGGAAGAGCTGTCGTCGCTGATCGATGAGGATCGGCCGCAAGCCTTCTACGACCACATCCGTAACAAAGACTACGGTCTGTCGCCGGAGATCCCGGCCGACAAGCGCACCCTCAACCAATTCCGCAAATTCACTGGGCGAGCAGAAGGGCTTTCGATCAGTTTTGAAGCTCATCTTTTGGGTTCGAAGATCGAATATGACGAAACTGCCGGCACCCTGATGATCAAGAGCCTTCCAACCCAACTGACTGATGCCCTCAAGCGCAACCAGAAGGGCTGACATTCAACGACAGTGTGGGCGGTCCGGCTCAAGGCTTCGATCTTGAGTCTGGCAAGAGCCGGGGAGTAGGACGGACATTTGTTGAGGAGCTGTGTCCGTCTACCTCCGCTGGCGCTGCTCTCTTCAATCTGGAAGATTAAAGATGAATGTGTTTTACGTTTTTGCCTTGGGCCTGGCTTTGACTGGATGCTCCAGCTCCCCTGCGAACCCAAATGTTCCTGTGATTGAGAAGTCTCTAACCCAGCAGTGGTACAAGATCGATCACGGGATAGCCAGCAGGTGGGTACCGATCGACACTCCTCACCCGTTATCACGGGAGAGAGTGATCTACATGGACCTGGCCACCATGCAACCCCCGGTGGTGGCCATACCAAAGGCGGCATTTGTACATCCGGAACCTGATCCACATCGTACGCTATCTAGGCCCATCCCAAAGCAACCGCACACCCCCCGGCCGGTACCGGGATCGATACAAAAGCCTACTGAGCACATCGAACCAACTCCAGAAAAGGGTATGGCCAAAGCTGATCTTCGCAAGCCAAGCCTGCAGGAGCAGAAGTTGACCATGAAGTACGCGGAGGGAGACGCTAATGCGGCATTCGACCTGGCCCAGCTGCTCTTCAGCCAAGGTCGCAGCGAACCCGCGTATGTTGCCCTTGAGTACGCCGTGCGGCAGAAAAACCCGAAGGCTATTGCTCTCTTTTCAAGCCTAAGACCTGAAGCGGGCGGCCAGCTGTAGTCATCTCTAAAGCCCTCAAGTTTCTCCTGCGTCGTTACCTCACGCTTGATTCCATCAGTCCGTCCATGGTCCGCTAGGCCAACGTAATGTTGAGCACAAGCCAATGAATCAGCTTTTAGAGACTTCCGCTGCATACCTCAAATGCGCCAACAAGATCGTGGTCTTCACTGGCGCTGGGGCTTCTTCTGAAAGCGGCATTGCCACATTCCGTGATGCACTGACCGGACTGTGGGAGCCATTCGATGCTCAGCGCCTGGCCACAGCACAAGCCTTTAAGGCAGACCCGTCACTTGTTTGGGGTTGGTATGAATGGAGAAGGGCCCAGGCGCAAAGCGTGCTGCCCAATCCGGGTCATGCAGCGGTCGCCCAGCTGGGTCGTCTTGTTTCAAAAATCACCATCGTTACTCAAAACGTTGATTCTCTTCACGAGCGGGCCTCCTCAGAGAACGTGCTTCACCTGCATGGGAGTCTGAGCAGTCCGCGGTGCTTCGAGTGCGCAATCCCTATGGATGTCCCTGATGTTGATGGCTATAACCTTGGTTATGGAAGCCGTATTGAACCGCCGGTTTGCCCTGAGTGTGGAGGGTTGTGCCGGCCGGGGGTCGTTTGGTTTGGTGAATCGCTGCCCCTGGACGTATGGGAGGCAGCAGTTGCGGCTGTTGCTGAGTGCGATGTGCTTTTGTCGATCGGAACATCCGGAGCGGTCTATCCAGCGGCCGCGCTGCCAAAGCAGGCGCTAAGCTCCGGCGCCGTAGTGATTCACATCAACCCAGACCGGGTAGCTGTGTCCAGTGAGAATGAAATCTCGTTGGTAGGGAAGGGCGGGGTGATACTGCCGCAGTTGCTGGCCAGGGCATTCAACTGACCGGCAAACTTCACGATCATGCTGACGCTTCAGGGCTTTTAAGAGGAATGGCGTTGAATGGCACACTCTGGGAAGAGCCGAATCTAGCGTGTGCCGCGAGCTCCACTACCAGAATGTCGTTTGTCGTGATGTCAGCCTTGAATACGCGGCCTTTTTTGACAGGAGGACGATTCTGAAAGTCTCGGAACGTATCATTGCTTAAGATGTACTCAGTCTCACCACTTGCGAGTTCGATGATGCTCTCATCTGCTTTGTGTCCTGGTGCGATCTCGTGGATCTGAACTGAGTGATGGAAATGCTTTTCACCATCTGGCCAAAGTTTCGCCGAGTTCTTCAAAGTCCCCGGATCGAAGCAGATTATGATCTCGACGCCAGGCCACAGTTGCTGAAGGGTCGGAACCAGGTGAGTGAGTGCAACCACACCGATGAATTTGCGATTCGGGTTCCTGCCCCGATAGCAGAGGTTTGTGCCATCGATGACAAGGCGGGTAATGCCCCTGCTTTCACGCTTTTGCAACTCAGCAATTCGTGTCTCAACTTTTGCAAGATTGCGCTGCAGAGACTCCACCTGACCGGTTTTGATACGGACAGCTTTATCCGTGTCTTCGAGCCCAAACAGGTTGAAGCATTGTTGCTGTACGACCCGCCGGCTAATTGCGTCCGGTGCAGCTTTGAACCGAAGGTCAAATTCAGCCGCAGACGCCCGAGCCTCGATAGCCAAGGCCAACTCACCGGTTAGCTTTTTCATTTCACGCAGCGGATCCACCAGGTGCTCGTCAAACCGTCTGACATCCGCATCGAGTTTAGCGACGTCGGGTTCAAGGTCTGCGACTTGGCGGTTATAGGTGGCGATTTCGGCATCTGCCTCTAGCCAGTCCAAGGTTTTATGGAACTGGATCTGGTAGTAGATTTTCTCGACGGCGCCGATCTGAATTTTGAGCTCAGACTCGAGTTTGGCAATCTTAGCCTCACGCTCAGTGTCTACCTTCGGCTTCGACTCACATTTTGGATGGGGTATTGTGCCAAACAGGCGCAGCTTTATGATTTCACTTACAGATAGTGGCGCCCAGGTCGCAAGGTAGGGGCTACCCATACGAGTTGAGTTCAACTCTTTCTGAATTGTCCCCACTCGCGCTCGCGCTAGTTCAAGTGACGCCTTGGCCTCCACTTCGTTAAAACAGTGGAGCCACCCGAGGAGAGTGTGCTGCTCTTCGACATTCTTTTTGGCTACCAGTAGAGCCGCAGATGCGGCCTCAAATCGCTTGCGATAGGGGTTGAGTTCCATGGTTGCCTTAAGTCCTGTCTATTTCGGTTATTCGTGTACCGCCATCGAGGATCAGTCTTGCTCAAAGCACCCGGCGGGACAGGTCATAGAATCCAAGCCGTGCGAGCAAACTCCGTTATCCCAGTCTTCTGCTTGAGTCGCCCGGAGCTCCTCTTGGGTTTGATATCCATAGGTCTCACGCGCATAAGCGAAAGCGGGCTTGTCAGACTCCTGATCGGAAAACTCATCCAGCATCGAATCGCAGAACGTAGAGTGGACGACGGCCTCATAGGTTGTGCCGTGTTTACAGGCGGCGGAATAGAGGTCATCGACGCGTTGCTTGGTCTCTGAAGATGGGTTGATTTCGAGCATAGTCCTGGTGTCCTCGTCAGTGTGTATTACGGGACATTCTAACGTCCTTATCTGGCGCACATAGCCAACCGCTCACTCGGGATTTCAGTAACACGAATGCCCCGTTATTTCGGGTGGCCTAGCTGATTGATCTTGGACGTGCTGGTTTCTGCGCTGTGCTAGTGTAGGAAAAGGTACTACATTTTTCGCAATAGTCAGCCTCATGTCGTCAGAACAGAATTGCCTCCAAGCCGTTCGGAAATGTCTTTCGAGCGTAACCTGGAGTTCAACATGTCTTTTTTTGACTCGCTTTTTGATTTGGTTGGCAGCGCGGTTGGCACTGTAGGTGATCTAGCAGTATCTGCGGTCGACATCGTGGTCGAAAACCCTGGCAAAGCCGCATTGGTATGCCTTGGTACGCTGGCCACTGGTGGTACAGCGCTGGCTTTTGCAGGTCCACTCGCCGCAGCCGCCGGATCTGCAGGGTTGTTGGGCGCAACGGCATCAGGGACAGCGATTAGCTCACTCACAGGCGTTGCGTTGACAAACGCCTCACTGGCGGCTGTTGGAGGAGGGGCTCTCGCCGCAGGCGGTGGTGGAATGGCGGTAGGCGCCACTGTAGTGGCTTCGACCGGAGCAGTATTAGGTGCTGCGGCTGGCGCGGGTGTAGCGGTTGGTGTCTCAGAGGCAGACAAAAAAGGGTAGGGCACATGCCGCGCATGACCAAGGCACATAGGGCAGGTCTGGATTTTCTTGATTTGGTCTTCTTCAACGATTTGGTCGTTCACGTAGGCATGGATGCCGAAGAACGCTCGCAGCTCCGAAGGATTGTTGAGCGGGTCACGCAAATGGTCGAGTGCCGGCATTCGGGCCGAGAGGCTGAAGTCATAAAGCATTTGGTGTTTTTCATCCTTGAGGTGAGCCTGGCCAACACCACCGAGGAGTTGATGCAGGTAAATCCGAATGTACCTCCGCCACCAAATCTTTCCTCTGAGCAGATTGAAGCAGTCGACAACTTCTGGAATGACTACCAGATGGCCTACATGACTGTGGTTACGGAAAAAAGCACTGGGGTTTTGGCCAATCCTGCATTGGAGATAGCTGAGGTATTGATAGGGGAGTTCGCTGGCTACTCGCCTCTAGTCAGGCGAGATCTGCTCACACGATGCTTTGTCAGTGAGTTCAAAGACGCGCCATTAGGTGTTTACTGTTGGCTGATCGTTTCTGGAGTTTTGCCGGTAACCAAGAACAATCCGGATCGAATCACGGATGAATTCAGCGATTCCTTCATTACACGCATAGCCTTGCTCGCCGATTACCAGATGATTGTCCACGCCTTCAACATGATGATTAGCAAGGATGAGGGTAGCGCCGTATACCTCCGTATGCGGAATCTCAGCCTGACAGAAGAAACGGTCGATCGCCTTTTGGATATTCAAAGGCATTTCAATGAAGCACTCAACAAGAAAAGCCTGAGTGGCATCCCTCTGATCTGCTGGCGGGATCTTGAAGATCCATTGCAGGTTCAGGGGTTCTTCGCCGAATGGAGCAAGCGGAAGGTGCGTTTTCGGATGCACACCGGGACCCTGGGCAGCTGGTTGGGCATTTTGGGGGCGGGCATGGTTCATGAACAACTGATGGTCGAGTATGCCCATGCCGCTAGGAATCAATACCCCAACAACCCCGGAACGGTGAGGCTTTCGGATCTCAAGGTCCCTGCGGTCTTCAGTGCCTATGACAATCGGCACACTCTCACTGATTTCGTGCAATGCCGGCTCTCTGATTACGGCCTCAGAATCAATCCAGACACCCTATACCGCAGCCATTCGACAATGAGAAAAACGACGCTGCGGTTACTGGCGATGTACTGCGACATGACGCGCGCTTCGGGCATTGCAATGGCTGCCCCGTACGAGGACGTTAACTACGGCAATGCGTTCATACACTCAGACAAGCTAGGCTGACAGCCTCATTCATCATGACGCTCCACGTCCAACCGGTCAGCGGCCGTGTCACATCGCCCAGGTGGGCAGAACGCCAGGTGCCGTTATGTTAGTGCGGCCGTACCAATAGGAACGTCTCATGTCCACCGAACAGCCGAACAAGCCAATTGCACTGCTAGTTGCCGAGGTCAAAGCACAAGCCCTGAATGCACCTGCAACTGAACAATCAGCAGCGTTGGCCAGGATCAATGTCCTTGTCGCCAACCTAAAAACATATGGACCTTCGTCAGTGCCTGCCAGGCTGGATAACTGAACGTGGAGCATACAAATCATGACCAAGGACGTCACAACATTAACCTTCCACGGCGGGCTGAAAGGGAGAGGTTATCGACGATGCCCCGGCGAAACGTGTGTCCCCCCTTGTAAGCTGGCCCACCAGGAGTGGCTCTGACATCAGCCCACCTGTTTTTCCGCACGATTACAAAGAATAAAGGCTGTCACAACACCTCCTTTGACTGGGCAAACATAGGCTGTCCTGCTGCTTGACGGCAGTTAGCCGTCCGAGCAGAGCGGGGTGCCCTGGTTGTGACAACCTTTATTGTTTCGCCCTGCTGGCTGACCAGCCACTTTTCCGCACGACTAGAAAGAATAAAGGTTGTCACAACACCCCCTCTGACTAGGCCAAACCTACACTTGCCGGGTGGTTGAGGACAGTTAGTTGTCCGAACAGAGCGGGGTGCACACTGTTTGTGACAACCTTTATTGTTTAGTCCTGCCGGATGGCCAGCCACCTTACAAAAATCGAAAGATACAGAAAATGTAAGCAGTCCTGGCTGATGGCCAAGGCCGTTTCAATTCGCCTGGCGGGAGGCTCACAACGGGTCTGAACCGCCAGTGCACCTCCAAACGGGGAGCCCGCAGAATTCGGAAAAAATCGTACGCTAAGGTTTTCCGGGCATCCGTAAGGGCCGAAACTTCCCGTCTTCCAGTCTGCGGCTCTGCCGCCAGACGTAATCGCCGGTTAGGTTGATGTGCTCCCAGCCCAGCGGCGACAGGAATTGCAGCAGCTCGCCGTCCACCGGCTTGCCGGCCTCGACCAACCCCTGGGTGGCGCGTTCCAGGTACACCGTGTTCCACAGCACGATAGCCGCCGTCACCAGGTTGAGGCCGCTGGCCCGGTAGCGCTGCTGCTCGAAGCTCCGATCCCTGATTTCCCCAAGGCGGTTGAAGAACACCGCCCTGGCCAGCGAGTTGCGCGCCTCACCTTTGTTCAGGCCGGCATGCACGCGGCGGCGCAGTTCAACACTTTGCAGCCAGTCCAGGATGAACAGCGTGCGCTCGATCCGGCCCAGCTCGCGCAGGGCCACGGCCAGTCCGTTCTGGCGCGGGTAGCTGCCGAGCTTGCGCAGCATCAGCGAGGCGGTGACGGTGCCCTGCTTGATCGAGCTGGCCAGGCGCAGGATGTCGTCCCAGTGGGCACGCACGTGCTTGATGTTCAGGGTGCCGCCGATCAGCGGGCGCAACGTCGGGTAGGCTTGCACGCCCTGCGGCACGTACAGCTTGGTTTCGCCGAGGTCGCGGATGCGCGGCGCGAAGCGGAAGCCTAGCAGGTGCATCAGGGCAAAGACGTGATCGGTGAAGCCGGCCGTGTCGGTGTAGTGCTCCTCGATCCGCAGGTCGGACTCGTGGTACAGCAGGCCGTCGAGCACATAGGTGGAATCGCGGACGCCGACATTCACCACGCGGGTGCTGAACGGCGCGTACTGGTCGGAGATATGGGTATAGAACAGCCGTCCCGGCTCGCTACCGTACTTCGGGTTGACGTGCCCGGTGCTCTCGCCCCGGCCACCCGCGCGGAAGCGCTGGCCATCGGAGGATGAGGTCGTGCCGTCGCCCCAGTGGGCGGCAAAGGCGTGGCGATACTGGTGGTTGACCAGCTCGGCCAAGGCCGCCGAATAGGTTTCGTCGCGGATGTGCCAGGCTTGCAGCCAGGACAGCTTGGCGTAGGTCAGGCCGGGGCTCGACTCGGCCATCTTGGTCAGCCCGAGGTTGATCGCATCACCGAGGATTGCGGACAGCAGCAACGTCCTGTCTTTGGCCTCGGCCCCGTCCTTCAAGTGGGTGAAGTGGCGGCTGAAGCCCGTCCAGTCGTCCACGTCCATCAGCAGTTCGGTGATCTTGATGCGCGGCAGTAACTGGCTGGTTTGGTCGATCAGCGCCTGCGCCCGATCCGGCACCGCCGCATCCAGCGGGGTGATTTTCAGCCCTGACTCGGTGAGGATGGCATCGGGCAGCTCGTTGTCCTTGGCCAGGCGGGTGACGGTGGCCAACTGCTCGTCCAGCAGCTGCAAACGCTCTTCCAGGTACTGGTCGCTGTTCGGGTTGATCGCCAGGGGCAGGGCCTGCTCGCGCTTGAGTGCGGCGAACTTCTCGGCCGGCAGCAGGTAGTCGTCGAAGTCGCGGAACTGCCGCGAGCCCTTGACCCAGATGTCGCCGGAGCGCAGGGCGTTCTTCAGCTCGGACAGGGCGCAGATTTCGTAGAATTTCCGGTCGAGGCCTTCCGGGGTGATCACCAGCGGCTTCCAGCGCGGCTTGATGAAGGCCGTGGGTGCATCGGCCGGCACCTTGCGCAGGTTGTCGGCGTTCATCTCACGCAGGGTCTGCACGGCTGCCAGCACGCCTTGCGCGGCCGGCCCGTGCTGTTCCCCAACTTTTCGCTCGGCGAAGAGTATGAACATGCGCCGCCGGCGACGAATCGCCAAATCTCACCGTATCTCCCGAGCGGACGATTTCGCACCGGTCTGCCCGTCGAAGGGCTTGCGATCGAACGGGGCGACCTTTTCTATGCATGTCCGCGAGCCAGCGTCTTTTATGGCACGGCGCTCGACGCCGACCTTCGGACGCGCGGCGTAAGCACGCTTGTCATGGCCGGGATAAGCACCACCGGCGTTGTTCTTTCAAGCGTCGCCTGGGCTAGTGATGCGGACTACGACGTGCGTTTGGTCCAGGACTGCTGCTACGACCCGGATCGGGATGCCCACGAAGCTCTGTTGCGTTCCGGGTTCGGCGGACGTGTACAGGTCGTGTAATTTTCGGGCCTCGCATGATCGCGGCCATAGCCGCAGGTGGATTGGTGCGAGGCAGGGCCAGTCCAAGTCAGGGTGCGGTCATCGCGGCGCCTGCAACTCTCAAAAACCCATCGCCGTAGCGGAGGTCTTGTAATCGCATGTCATTACGCACGCCCGATTTATTGTTCACAGCGATAGCACCTGCCATTTGGGGCAGCACCTACATTGTCACCACCCAATACCTGCCGAACTTCTCACCGATGACGGTCGCGATGCTGCGGGCGTTGCCGGCGGGTTTATTGCTCGTGATGATCGTCCGACAGATTCCAACGGGAATCTGGTGGATGCGCATCTTCATCCTCGGCGCACTTAATATTTCGCTATTCTGGAGCTTGTTGTTTATTTCGGTCTACCGCCTGCCGGGCGGGGTCGCGGCGACGGTAGGCGCTGTGCAGCCGCTGATGGTCGTGTTCATCTCTGCCGCTCTGCTAGGTAGCCCGATACGATTGATGGCGGTCCTGGGGGCTATTTGCGGAACTGCGGGCGTGGCGCTGTTGGTGTTGACACCAAACGCAGCGCTAGATCCTGTCGGCGTCGCAGCGGGCCTGGCGGGGGCGGTTTCCATGGCGTTCGGAACCGTGCTGACCCGCAAGTGGCAACCTCCCGTGCCTCTGCTCACCTTTACCGCCTGGCAACTGGCGGCCGGAGGACTTCTGCTCGTTCCAGTAGCTTTAGTGTTTGATCCGCCAATCCCGATGCCTACAGGAACCAATGTTCTCGGCCTGGCGTGGCTCGGCCTGATCGGAGCGGGTTTAACCTACTTCCTTTGGTTCCGGGGGATCTCGCGACTCGAACCTACAGTTGTTTCCTTACTGGGCTTTCTCAGCCCGGGGACCGCCGTGTTGCTAGGATGGTTGTTCTTGGATCAGACGCTGAGTGCGCTTCAAATCATCGGCGTCCTGCTCGTGATCGGGAGTATCTGGCTGGGCCAACGTTCCAACCGCACTCCTAGGGCGCGTATAGCTTGCCGGAAGTCGCCTTGACCCGCATGGCATAGGCCTATCGTTTCCACGATCAGCGATCGGCTCGTTGCCCTGCGCCGCTCCAAAGCCCGCGACGCAGCGCCGGCAGGCAGAGCAAGTAGAGGGCAGCGCCTGCAATCCATGCCCACCCGTTCCACGTTGTTATAGAAGCCGCATAGATCGCCGTGAAGAGGAGGGGTCCGACGATCGAGGTCAGGCTGGTGAGCGCCGCCAGTGAGCCTTGCAGCTGCCCCTGACGTTCCTCATCCACCTGCCTGGACAACATTGCTTGCAGCGCCGGCATTCCGATGCCACCCGAAGCAAGCAGGACCATGATCGGGAACGCCATCCATCCCCGTGTCGCGAAGGCAAGCAGGATGTAGCCTGTGCCGTCGGCAATCATTCCGAGCATGAGTGCCCGCCTTTCGCCGAGCCGGGCGGCTACAGGGCCGGTGATCATTGCCTGGGCGAGTGAATGCAGAATGCCAAATGCGGCAAGCGAAATGCCGATCGTGGTCGCGTCCCAGTGAAAGCGATCCTCGCCGAAAATGACCCAAAGCGCGGCCGGCACCTGTCCGACAAGTTGCATGATGAAGAAGACCGCCATCAGGGCGGCGACGACGGTCATGCCCCGGGCCCACCGGAACGAAGCGAGCGGGTTGAGAGCCTCCCGGCGTAACGGCCGGCGTTCGCCTTTGTGCGACTCCGGCAAAAGGAAACAGCCCGTCAGGAAATTGAGGCCGTTCAAGGCTGCCGCGGCGAAGAACGGAGCGTGGGGGGAGAAACCGCCCATCAGCCCACCGAGCACAGGTCCCGCGACCATCCCGAACCCGAAACAGGCGCTCATGAAGCCGAAGTGCCGCGCGCGCTCATCGCCATCAGTGATATCGGCAATATAAGCGCCGGCTACCGCCCCAGTCGCCCCGGTGATGCCGGCCACGATCCGCCCGATATAGAGAACCCAAAGGAAAGGCGCCGTCGCCATGATGGCGTAGTCGACAGCAGCGCCGGCCAGCGAGACGAGCAAGACCGGCCGCCGCCCGAAACGATCCGACAGCGCGCCCAGCACAGGTGCGCAGGCAAATTGCATCAACGCATACAGCGCCAGCAGAATGCCATAGTGGGCGGTGACGTCGTTCGAGTGAACCAGATCGCGCAGGAGGCCCGGCAGCACCGGCATAATCAGGCCGATGCCGACAGCGTCGAGCGCGACAGTGCTCAGAATTACGATCAGGGGTCTGTTGGGTTTCACGTCTGGCCTCCGGACCAGCCTCCGCTGGTCCGATTGAACGCGCGGATTCTTTATCACTGATAAGTTGGTGGACATATTATGTTTATCAGTGATAAAGTGTCAAGCATGACAAAGTTGCAGCCGAATACAGTGATCCGTGCCGCCCTGGACCTGTTGAACGAGGTCGGCGTAGACGGTCTGACGACACGCAAACTGGCGGAACGGTTGGGGGTTCAGCAGCCGGCGCTTTACTGGCACTTCAGGAACAAGCGGGCGCTGCTCGACGCACTGGCCGAAGCCATGCTGGCGGAGAATCATACGCATTCGGTGCCGAGAGCCGACGACGACTGGCGCTCATTTCTGATCGGGAATGCCCGCAGCTTCAGGCAGGCGCTGCTCGCCTACCGCGATGGCGCGCGCATCCATGCCGGCACGCGACCGGGCGCACCGCAGATGGAAACGGCCGACGCGCAGCTTCGCTTCCTCTGCGAGGCGGGTTTTTCGGCCGGGGACGCCGTCAATGCGCTGATGACAATCAGCTACTTCACTGTTGGGGCCGTGCTTGAGGAGCAGGCCGGCGACAGCGATGCCGGCGAGCGCGGCGGCACCGTTGAACAGGCTCCGCTCTCGCCGCTGTTGCGGGCCGCGATAGACGCCTTCGACGAAGCCGGTCCGGACGCAGCGTTCGAGCAGGGACTCGCGGTGATTGTCGATGGATTGGCGAAAAGGAGGCTCGTTGTCAGGAACGTTGAAGGACCGAGAAAGGGTGACGATTGATCAGGACCGCTGCCGGAGCGCAACCCACTCACTACAGCAGAGCCATGTAGACAACATCCCCTCCCCCTTTCCACCGCGTCAGACGCCCGTAGCAGCCCGCTACGGGCTTTTTCATGCCCTGCCCTAGCGTCCAAGCCTCACGGCCGCGCTCGGCCTCTCTGGCGGCCTTCTGGCGCTCCTGCTGCGGCGTCCGCTCGTGGGCCGTGGCGCGGGTCCGCGCGCCGGCCTCGTGCGCCTGGCGCTCGCGGGCGAGGTCCAGGGCGGCCGTCTTCACGTTCTGCCTTGCGCAGATGAGATAGGGGAGCCCGCAGAATTCGGAAAAAATCGTACGCTAAGGTTTTCCGGGCATCCGTAAGGGCCGAAACTTCCCGTCTTCCAGTCTGCGGCTCTGCCGCCAGACGTAATCGCCGGTTAGGTTGATGTGCTCCCAGCCCAGCGGCGACAGGAATTGCAGCAGCTCGCCGTCCACCGGCTTGCCGGCCTCGACCAACCCCTGGGTGGCGCGTTCCAGGTACACCGTGTTCCACAGCACGATAGCCGCCGTCACCAGGTTGAGGCCGCTGGCCCGGTAGCGCTGCTGCTCGAAGCTCCGATCCCTGATTTCCCCAAGGCGGTTGAAGAACACCGCCCTGGCCAGCGAGTTGCGCGCCTCACCTTTGTTCAGGCCGGCATGCACGCGGCGGCGCAGTTCAACACTTTGCAGCCAGTCCAGGATGAACAGCGTGCGCTCGATCCGGCCCAGCTCGCGCAGGGCCACGGCCAGTCCGTTCTGGCGCGGGTAGCTGCCGAGCTTGCGCAGCATCAGCGAGGCGGTGACGGTGCCCTGCTTGATCGAGCTGGCCAGGCGCAGGATGTCGTCCCAGTGGGCACGCACGTGCTTGATGTTCAGGGTGCCGCCGATCAGCGGGCGCAACGTCGGGTAGGCTTGCACGCCCTGCGGCACGTACAGCTTGGTTTCGCCGAGGTCGCGGATGCGCGGCGCGAAGCGGAAGCCTAGCAGGTGCATCAGGGCAAAGACGTGATCGGTGAAGCCGGCCGTGTCGGTGTAGTGCTCCTCGATCCGCAGGTCGGACTCGTGGTACAGCAGGCCGTCGAGCACATAGGTGGAATCGCGGACGCCGACATTCACCACGCGGGTGCTGAACGGCGCGTACTGGTCGGAGATATGGGTATAGAACAGCCGTCCCGGCTCGCTACCGTACTTCGGGTTGACGTGCCCGGTTCTCTCGCCCCGGCCACCCGCGCGGAAGCGCTGGCCATCGGAGGATGAGGTCGTGCCGTCGCCCCAGTGGGCGGCAAAGGCGTGGCGATACTGGTGGTTGACCAGCTCGGCCAAGGCCGCCGAATAGGTTTCGTCGCGGATGTGCCAGGCTTGCAGCCAGGACAGCTTGGCGTAGGTCAGGCCGGGGCTCGACTCGGCCATCTTGGTCAGCCCGAGGTTGATCGCATCACCGAGGATTGCGGACAGCAGCAACGTCCTGTCTTTGGCCTCGGCCCCGTCCTTCAAGTGGGTGAAGTGGCGGCTGAAGCCCGTCCAGTCGTCCACGTCCATCAGCAGTTCGGTGATCTTGATGCGCGGCAGTAACTGGCTGGTTTGGTCGATCAGCGCCTGCGCCCGATCCGGCACCGCCGCATCCAGCGGGGTGATTTTCAGCCCTGACTCGGTGAGGATGGCATCGGGCAGCTCGTTGTCCTTGGCCAGGCGGGTGACGGTGGCCAACTGCTCGTCCAGCAGCTGCAAACGCTCTTCCAGGTACTGGTCGCTGTTCGGGTTGATCGCCAGGGGCAGGGCCTGCTCGCGCTTGAGTGCGGCGAACTTCTCGGCCGGCAGCAGGTAGTCGTCGAAGTCGCGGAACTGCCGCGAGCCCTTGACCCAGATGTCGCCGGAGCGCAGGGCGTTCTTCAGCTCGGACAGGGCGCAGATTTCGTAGAATTTCCGGTCGAGGCCTTCCGGGGTGATCACCAGCGGCTTCCAGCGCGGCTTGATGAAGGCCGTGGGTGCATCGGCCGGCACCTTGCGCAGGTTGTCGGCGTTCATCTCACGCAGGGTCTGCACGGCTGCCAGCACGCCTTGCGCGGCCGGCGCGGCGCGCAGTTCCAGCACCTCCAGCAAGGCCGGCGTGTAACGGCGCAGGGTGGCGAAGTTCTCGCCGACCAGGTGCAGGTGGTCGAAGCCTTCCGGCCGGGCCAGCAGCTCGGCCTCGCTGACGCTCTCGGTGAACTCGTCCCAGGGAATCACCGCCTCGATGGCGGCATAGGGGTCGCTGCCGCTTTCCTTCGCTTCCAGCAGCGCCTGGCCGATCCTGGAGTACAGGCGCACCTTGTCGTTGATCGCCTTGCCCTGCTTCTGGAACTGCTGCTGATGCTTGTGCTTCGCGCCGCTGAACAGCTTGACCAGGATGCGGTCATGCAGATCGACCAGCTCATCGATCACGGTCGCGGTGCTCTCCAGCACCACGGCGGCCAGGGTCGCGTAGCGGCGCTGCGGCTCGAACTTACCGAGGTCTTTGGGCGTCATCTGCCCACCCTCGCGGGCCAGCTTGAGCAGGCGGTTCTGGTGGATGTGCCGGCCCAGGCCTTCGGGCAAGTCCACCAACTGAAATGTCTTCAGCCGCTCGATGTGTTCCAGCATGTGCCGAGAGTTGGGTTTCAGCGGTGCCTGGCGCAGCCAGGTCAACCAGGTGATGCTGCTGCCGGCCTTGAGCTTCAACAGCTCGTCCAGCTTGGCCCGATGCGAGTCCGTGAGTGGTTCGACCAGGGCGCGGTAGACCCGCCGATTGGCTCGCGCAATGGCTTCCGAGCAGGCCCGGTCAATCACGCTCAGCGCCGGCAGGATGCGTCGTTTCTGCCGTAGGCTCTCCAGGGCCTGACCGGCCAGCAGCAAGCCTTTGTCGGTCTGCTGGGCCAGCTCGGTTAGCTCGCGCACCAGGGCGCGGAAGTCGGACAGGCCGAACGGGGCCAGTTGCAGGTAGGTGCGCAGTTCCTGGGCATGCTCGCGACGGGTCACGTCGCGCTCGCCGTACTTTGCCCAGCTCGCCGGCTCGGCCTGGACTTGCTTCGCCACCCACAGGATGACCGGCTCGGGCAGCTCGCTGTCGGTTCCCAGCGCGTAACCGGGGTAGCGCAGCAGGCAGAGCTGCACGGCGAAGCCGAGGCGGTTGGCGTCGCCGCGTCGCTGGCGGATCAGCGACAGGTCGGAGTCGTTGAAGGTGTAGTAGCGGATCAGGTCATCCTGGCTTTCCGGCAGCGCAAGCAGGGTGTCCCGCTCCGTGGCCGAGAGGATCAAGCGACGCGGCATGTGTCAGTCGTCCGTGCGGAGGTACTGGTAGAGGGTTTCCCGGCTGATGTTGAACTCGCGGGCAAGCTGCGCCTTGGGCTCGCCGGCCGTCGCTCGCTGCCGCAGGGTAGCAGCCTGCTCATCGGACAGGGCTTTCTTGCGGCCCCGGTACGCGCCACGCTGCTTGGCCAAGGCGATGCCCTCACGCTGCCGCTCGCGGATCAGGGCGCGCTCGAACTCAGCGAAGGCCCCCATCACCGACAGCATCAGGTTGGCCATCGGCGAGTCCTCGCCAGTGAACACCAGGCCCTCCTTCAGGAACTCGATGCGCACGCCGCGCTGAGTCAGCTTCTGTACCAAGCGACGCAGGTCATCGAGGTTGCGGGCCAGCCGATCCATGCTGTGCACCACCACTGTATCGCCTTCGCGGACGAAGCTCAGCAGCGCTTCGAGCTGGGGGCGCTGGGTGTCCTTGCCCGATGCCTTGTCGGTGAACACCTTGCTCACCTGGGTTTGTTCCAGCTGGCGTTCCGGGTTCTGGTCAAAGCTGCTGACCCGGACGTAGCCGATGCGGTGCCCCTGCACGATGTCTCCTTGGTTGAAGGCGGCTTAAGTGCACTTTCTGTTCCGTTGTGCCTCAAAGCCCATTTCTGTCAGGCTGAAATCTATAACCTTCGCGGGCATGTGTCAAAAAATGGGAAAGCAGACTCTATTCTGACGAAGCGGCGCGGCCCTGCCTGACATCAAGTTAGGGTATACCCCATTCGGACACCGACTACACAACCTAAGGGCTTGCAGGCTGTCAGCAGGGCTTATCGTACGATTTTTTCCGTTTTCTCTATGCCCCCCCAAACCGAATATCTCCATATAACCAATTTTCTCGGGTTTTATGCCAAAACCGACCTAAAACGAAACATCATAGCAGGGGGAGATCTGCTTCATCTGGCGCACCTCCTAACATCTCCAAAACCCTAATTCCCCCAGATTTGCTGGGCCTGAACCTACCCACCATTCTGATTAACCGCTTTTCCTTTCTTTCCTTTGCCTGGCTGTCGCCAGGCCCTTTTCTTTCTGCTTCTCCCCCAGCTTTTCCTGTGCGGGGTGCACCTGGGCCGGCCGGGTAGGACGCTTTTAAAGGAAGAGCGTTTCACAGGAGATGTAACAGGTAGTTCGAGGGGTGCCATAGGAAAATAGGGCCGCTTTGCTATGATGTTATTTATTTGGTGGTAACGCTTTGGGTGGCACTGTCGCCAGGTGTAGCCACGAAATAAAGTCTGTCGCAGAGCATTTGAATGCTGTCGCTGAAATCCGCCGCTTACCCTATAAATCAGAGCCTTAGGTGCGTTGAATGGCGCGATGCATTGGGTGCCTCAACACCGGTTTCCGACAGACTTTATTTAGTAGGTCACACGGCAAGGCGTGGTTCAGGGGGCCGAGAATGCTATGTACCCTGGGTTAAGGTTTGGGCTGAACTATTCGTCGTCGGGCTCTGTGTAGGCTTCTGCCAGAAGGGCCTGGGCGTGACCTTCCAGGAAGTCGAAAACCTCCTCTTGGATATACCCGTTGTATTGCTTGCGCCGACCCTTTGATACGACCCCGTTCTGGTCTAAGCACTGCATAATCAGCTTACTCAAGAGGTTGCCGCGCACGTCATAGTTGTCATTAACCACCTTGAGCAAGGTGTCGTATCGTTGCAAATACTCAGTTTCTTCCCTAAGTTCGACTTCCAATGCCCGCTTGGCCATTTCCAGCGTGAAGGCCACACACTCAGTCGCATCCCAGTAGCGATATAGGCTTGGGTCGCCGGTGAAGTTAAGCGACATGTTGTCGGCATCGATCCAACGAACGTCCCAGAATTGCCGTGCAGGTTTTGAGAAGCTCTGCAGAGCTTCTAGATAGCGTTGCTCCTCTCGTTTCATGGCCACGGAGACAGGAAGTAACAAGCCGTTCTCCAGCGCACCACTGCAGCACAATGCCTGGTGTATCAAGAAGCGCGACAGTCGCCCATTCCCATCCATGAAGGGGTGCAAGAAGACGAACCCGAATGAGGCAATGCCGGCGGCCACCAGCGGGTCAAGCTCCAAGGGTGCACGGTTTGCGAAGGCCATGAGTTCGAACATCAGCTCCCGGCAAAGATCTGGAGGGGGGGGGATATAGGTGACCCCCGCCGCTCCTCGAAAGGAGTTGGTCAGGTGGTTTTGTTCATGCCGGAAGGCCACCGCCCATTCGAGCGGTTGGGAAATCGCATTGTTTTGCAAAGAAACCAAGTAGTCTTCGGTAAGCGGCTGGCGGTCATGTGCCTGGCGCAGTAATTGAACAAAACGCTCTGACTTCTGCTGGCTTGGTGCTTCCTTTTCAATCGCAAATGAAGAATCTGTTTCGCTCAGGTACGCCCAGTTTATGGCGCGATCCATCATTTCCTTAGGCAAGGAGGCAATGAACTCTTTCGAACGGCCGAGAATGTCGTATTCAAGCAGGGCCTGAACCTCAGGCGTGCGTTCTACCGTCGCGCAATATTGGAGCGTCCCAAGACCATTGAAGTCCACGCGCCAGCGGTTGTTTCGCACCGATGGGCCCGTGATGTACCGCTCTGGATCAAACAGCAGGACGCCAGGGCCCCGAGGCTTGTCCGTGTAGTCCAGTAATAAGTCGGAATAGGCTTCCCAGAGGAAGCAGACTTTGCGCAGATAGCCGCTGCTGGGAGATTGGGTTATGGCCTCGACAAGGATTCGAGCTTCAATGCGAGGCAGAGCCTGCGCCAAAATAGAGAGGTTGACGCCCTCATGTTTGAGCGCAAAGATGATGTGGGCGAGAAAATCCCCAGCCTCCGGCGCAACCGCCTGCGGTACTGCAAGCGCGCCGTTGATCCGCTCAATGCGGGTGACGGGTTGAACGAGTGCTGGGTTCTTTACCCCGATAGCCTTCAGCCTCATCTCATTGATCAAATGGGCGTAACCCACCATATTTCCCATTATTCCCCCTGTCTTTGGCTAGATTTTTTTAACAGAGCCAGAATTTTCTTAAAATATGCCCAGATCACTCAGAAAATATTAACCGAAAATGGGCGCAGAACCACGTTTTTTAGGTCTTTCGCATATCGGCGCGACGGGAATCTGTGTAGTGGTCGTCGTGTGTTTACCTGTCGGCTGTATTACGGCAACGATTTAAGCATGGCAGCCTGACATCAGCGAAAAGAGGGCTGGTAACGTGTTTTGTTTCGCGTCCTGCCAGGCCCAAGTCTCGGTTGCTCGGCTAAGCAACTTTCACAGCGTTGATGTGCAGGACATAAGCGCCGGAGCGCAGTCCCATGATTGGAACCTCCGCAGCCGGAGTTTGCAGTCACACCCGGCGCAGCGTGGCGGCTCAATCCTCACTCAGTCACTGGCGCTGCCCCCGAATTGACTCAGTGGCCGATGCCAAGCTGACACTGCCCGATTCAGTGAGTCGGACATATGCTGACAGGGATAGTCCGGATGGCTCGCTTTGGGAGCGGTCGAGCGTCGAGTGGTTGGTCTGGCCTAAACCCGGACGTTGTGCCCTAGAAATTTCAGGGACTTGGCCATCCTGCTGTTGATTGGAGGCGCCTCGTGAGGCTTGACCATCCCGACAAGCTCCAATGAGCAGAACTTCCCAATTTTGGACAGTCTGTAGTTCTCAGACCACAGCAAGTCACAGATCCTGACGGCAAAGTCGTCCTTCCCATATAGGAGATGTGTAAGGCTTGCTTTCACCCGGGTGACGTCGCCGCCGTTGTCCTTCCAAAAGACCACAGGTAGCTGAGCCAAGCCCCCGCGGGTAAACCGTAGTAACTCCGAGAAGGCATGCACCTGCAGCAGTCCCTCTGTAAGCAGCTCCTGACTGCTTTGACCTATAGCCTCAGGTGATCCAAACACCTGGTGCAGAAGGTTTTGTGAACTTACGTAGCCGGACTCAATACGGGGATCCCTCGTATCTACCCACGCTTGAGAGATCGACGCCAATTTTGTAAGCCGCGCCGCCGGGTCCAGCTCCGGCGCTTCCTTCCAGGTTTCATCATCGAGAATCAGAGTAAGGCGACACCAGTTTAGGAACCTGTTGGTTTCAGCCGAAATATCCAAACTAGCGAGCTCAGGTCGACGATACCCACCACTCTCCAAGAATGAGGCAACCTCACGAAACGCGGGCATGTACTGGCTGTAAATGAGCTTTTGCATGTCAGCCAGGAATAGGCGCTGTGGTGATTTCTTTTCACTACCTACCAAAACGTTGGTAGGCGTGACGGGGGCCAGGCCCTTGTCGAACAGGGCGTCTGCAGAGGGCAACTTCTTTGCCGATTCCCAGATAATTCGAAACTTGCTGAGCTCTGCCGGCGTCAATATGGCTGCATCATCCCAAAGCTCGGCGAAATGCAGTAGCAGCGCAGCTATGCGAGCCTCGTCGTGGGGCTGATCCAGCGTGATCGTTGCTTCGCGGTTTTGGACCAGTCCTCCCTGAGTGAGATTCGCTGATCCAAGCATTGCCTGATTGTCATCTCCAATGAAAACCTTTGAGTGGAAGCCATCTGTGAAGTAATGCACCGTACAGTTGGGTTCGGCGACAACCTTCGCCAGTTCGCCTGGATGAGTTGCCGAGTTGAGGCCAACTAGAAGCTGTACGGTCGCACCGCGGCGCGCGGCCTTGATAATCTCATCAGATCGATTGAAATACGGCGCAGCGAGCCTTAGCACTGAAGCGGATTCAAGTAGGAGACTATAGGCCGAAAGGACGTAGTCCTTGGAAGGCCCATTGGTGTGGACGGGAAAGGTGGGCATGCCGAAAACCTAGCTGCTGTGAACAGCCAGTTTACATGGGCCGCTAGTTACCGCAGAAAAACGAAGTCAGGACCCTCCGTAAGCTGGAGGGGGTGCTATCCAGCAGGGCTAGGACTAAATTCAATAATTGATGGCTCGCATATCTGACTAGATCGAGTGAGAGGCGACATGAGCCTGAAAAGTGAAGACCCATGCGCCAATGGACATTTAGGTGGCCTGTCAGAGGGCCTTCGTTGAGATAGTGCTCTCAACACCCTTGGTGTTGGAGGCTTCGGGGTAACAGTCACGCATGGCCTGATTCATAGCTGCCGACGTGCTCTTAGTTCCCAGTGTCTGGGCCAATGCAGCACACATTGAGGCTTTGCCAGCTGGTGTCAGGTATTGGCTGAGCTGGATGCCCGGGGCAGTAATTTCAGAAAGCTCTTCCTTGGTAGCTGCAACAGCCTTTACTGTGGCTACCTTTGCAACAGGGGCCTCCTGGTGCAGCATCACCGTAGTGAGCGACTCGGCGCTGGAATACAGAGACATGGCCAAGGCAACAGGTTGAGCGAGAGCTCCGATCATCGATACTAACATTGGCATTCCTTTAGGCTGGGCACCAAGCCCGCATATTGATTGAGCCACAGTCCAGCAATGGCTATTTATGACGGTTCGCTTGAGGCCGGCGGTAACGAGTTCCCGCACGGAGAGACAAGCGCTTCAGGCGATGCTGAAGGTCTTAGAGGAGAATAACCGGGCAAATTTAGCCAGCAACCCGAAACACCCCAACCAAATTCGAGATTGAGGTTTGGGTTGCGGACAGCTGGGTTAGCTTGAGAATCTCGGGGAGCCGTAGGCCACAATCCGACAGCACGCGAGGTCCGATGATCATTGCATTCCAGCCATACCTAGAGCGCCGGCGTAATCAGAAATCAACGACACCATTGAGTTCGATTGATTCACAGAGTGCTGAGCCAAAATCCGATGTTGCACTAGTCGACTCGGATCAGTTCAGGACGCCATTTGATGATGCTCCAGAGTCGTATAGAGACGGGTTCAAGTCTCTTTGGGTACGGGTGCACAAAACCATTGGACCTAGGGATTGCTCACCGAACGAAACTGAACGGCGTTTAGGTATGGTTTCAAACCAAGCCCTTTACATGATGGAGGACTGGCCTGAGGGGCTGAAGTCCTTCATATGGAAAAAATACGGCGAAGGCTGCGTCCCATACTGCGACCTGATTGAACTGATCTTGATTATTGATAGCCTTGCTGCGTCGGTTACGCCAAGGCCACGCGATCCATTCTGAGGTGCCGTAGCAAAGCCCGTGCGACGCGGGTTGCAGCCAATTGATCTACACTGTGTGTACGACATTTCCTACGAATAATAGGTATATTGTTTGTAGGAGCCGAACCTTCAGCCTTGACCAATACCTAAGCCACAGCACGGCTGGTAATCACCTCACTGAAGAATTTTTAGTTTTGACGGAATACCACCAAAAACTGTGGATGTGTGGCCATTTGCCGTGCCCAATTCGCGGCGCGCACTGTTATGCCATCACTTTCGGTCGTATTATGTGTGCATTGACGTTCACAGGTGTCCATATGCAGGTGTCCATATGAACGATGGCCAGAAAAATTAGCGACCAGGACGGCCGCATGACGAACGAGCATTCCGATCGAGCTATACCCCAACACGATCGGTCGACAAATGAGCAGGATCGTTTTTTAGATTATTGTCAGCGCAACGAAATTCTAATCAAGGTCTACCTCGACTCAGGTCGAGCGTTGCAGGGGAAGATCGTGGATCACGACCGGAAGTGCATTCTCCTAGGCGCAACGCGCGTAGAGAAAATCCCTAAGATGATCCCGAAGTCCTACATTGCTCTCGTTCGCGCAGAAGAAATATTGCCACTTTTCCTTGAGTACAAAGGGAGAGGGAATCACATCACCCGTAAAAAAGCGCGCAAGAAAAAGAAAGCCGAGATGCTTGCAAGCGCACAGGTGGGCACTGCACCAATTCGCAAACCAAGACCTGCCCTTTGCGGGAAAGCCAGTCCAACACCAACAGTCCCGAAAAAGGCACCGGGCGCAGTGGAGGTGACGGTGAAGAAGACTATGAGGTCGAAGATGGTCGCCCCAAAAGATAAACCGTGGGGTTTGGGGAGCAATGGAACCAAAAACCAACGTAAGCTCTGAATCCCACCGTAAAGGGGCTTTCCGATCTCCAGCTCACCCGCCAGGCATTACTCTCTGATCAGTGCCTCGATGATCGGGCAGATCGTTCCGCCGTCTCCCGCATCACATTGCTGCACCAGTTCGCCTAACAGTTGCTGCATGACGACCAAGTCGGCCATCTTCTGCTCGATCAACGCGAGCTTGCGTGCAGCCCGTGCTCGCGTTTCGGCACAGGCGCACGACTCATCCAGCGTCAGCAGTCCACCGACTTCCGAGAGCGTGAAACCCAGCGCCTGAGCCCGCTTGATGAAACGCAGTCGCTTCACCATGTCCACCGGATAGCGCCGATGGCCACCCAAGGGTTTGGCTGGTTCATCCAGCAGCCCGCGTCGCTGGTAGTAGCGGATCGTCTCGACGTTCACCCCGGCGGCGTCTGCCAGCTTGCCAATGGTCAGCTCTGTGGCCATCACTTTCTCCTTGATTCCGTACTTTGGTACGGAGTTTAGAATAGCACCTAGGCAATCAGGCTCAGGAGATGGGAATGGGGATGCAACTCACCGGGAAAGGCTCGCTGGTCGCGAGTTCGCTGACCGCCATCGGTGCGTCGGTGTGCTGTGTCGGGCCACTGGTGCTGTTGGCACTCGGTGTCGGCGGTACGTGGGTGGGCGCTCTGACCATGATGGAGCCACTACGCCCCCTCTTCATCGGGTTGACTCTACTGTTCCTGGGATTGGCATTCCGCAAGCTCTACCTGGTGCCACAGGTTTGTACGCCAGGTACACCCTGCGCCGATCCGCGCACGCTCGTGCGACAGCGACTCGTGTTCTGGATCGTCAGCGTGCTGCTGCTCGGCCTATTGGCCGTGCCGTGGCTCGCCCCGCTGTTCTACTGAAGGAGATTAACCATGCGCAAACTGCTGATCGCCGTGCTTTTCGCCTTGCCCTTCGTGGCGCTGGCGGCTCCCCCGAAAACCGTCACGCTCGACGTGCAGAACATGACGTGCGGACTCTGTCCGATCACGGTCAAGAAGTCGCTGGAGAAGGTGTCCGGCGTGAGTGACGTCCAGGTCAATTTCGACCAGAAGACGGCGACCGTCACCTACGATCCCGATAAGGCCCAGCCCGAGGCACTGACTGAGGCGACCGCGAACGCGGGATACCCCTCCACAGTGCAGAAGTGAGGTCACGATGAGCGCCATTGTCCTTGAGTCCGTGCTGACTTGCCCGCGCTGCGGCTTCGCCAAGCCGGAAACCATGCCCACGGACGCCTGCCAGTTCTATTACGAGTGCAGCAACTGCAAGGCGCTGCTGCGCCCCAACCCAGGGGATTGCTGCGTTTTCTGTTCGTTCGGCTCGGTGAAGTGCCCGCCGATCCAGCAGCAGCTTGGGTGTTGCTCATAGCGTTTAGGGGGATCACAGGTCGTCGTCTGGATTACGCAGTGGCCGCAGCTCGCCGCGCGCAACTTCTTCCGGTACCGCAAAGGAATACCGCCCGAGCATGTTGATGTGCTCGTAGATCAGCGGCGATAGCCGGGCCAAATCCTCTTCCAGCACTGGATAGCCGTGCTGCTTGAGCCGTTCCACGGCCGCCGTCATGTAGAGGGTGTTCCACAGCACGATGATGTTCACCACCAGGCCCAGAGCACCGAGCTGGTCTTCCTGGCCTTCGCGGTAGCGCTGGCGGAGCTCGCCGCGTTTGCCGTGGAACACGGCGCGGGCCAGGCTGTGCCGGCCTTCGCCTCGGTTCAACTGGGTCAGGGTGGCGCGGCGCTTGGACTCGTCGTCGATATAGGTCAACGTGTGCAGAGTCTTTTCGATCCGCCCGAATTCGGCCAGCGCCTGGGCCAGCCGGGTGGGTCTATCTCCCGTTTGCAGCGTGCGCATGATGCCAGTCGCCGGCACCCGGCCGAGTTTGAGCGAGCCGGCCAGGCGCAGCAGGTCGTCCCAGTGCTCGGCGATCAGGTCGAGTTTGACCGACTGGCGGGCCAGCCCGTTGAGCTTGCCGTAGTCCGCGTCCGGGCGCGTGCGCCAGAAGCGGGTACCGCCGACATCGGCCAGCCGCGGACTGAAGTGGTAGCCAAGTAGGCGGAAGAGCCCGAACACCACATCGCTGTAGGCCCCGGTGTCGGTCATGATTTGCGTCGGCTGCAACTCGGTCTGCTGTTCCAGCACGACCGCCAGCAACACCAGGCTGTCGCGCAGCGTGCCGGGCACGGTGATGGCGTTGAGGCCGGAGAATTGGTCGGAAATCAGGTTGTACCAGGTGACACCCCGGCCGGTGCCGAAATACTTCGGATTGGGGCCGGCATGCACGGTGCGCACCGGTACGACGAAGCGCATGCCATCGGCGGAGGCGACCTCGCCGCCACCCCAGACTTGGGCCAGTTCCAGTTGGCTTTGCGCTCCGACCAGGATGGCGTTAGCCGCTGACAGGGTGTCGTCGCGGATATAATTCTGGCTGACCCAGGACAGCCGGTCACGGCGCAGCGCCGGGTTGTCGGTGCGGATCAAGGGCTCCAGGCCGGTGTTGCAGGCCCCGCCCAACAGCACCGCGCAGAGGCTGGTGACCAGGTTGTCGGCGCGTGCATTGCGTTCGGAGACATGGGTGAAGGCCTCGGAAAAGCCAGTGCGGGCGGCGATTTCCAAGAGGATTTCCGGCAGATCGACACGCGGCATCAGGTCAGACACGGCCGCCCGCAGTTGCAGCAACGAGCAGGGCTCGTCCAGCTTGTCCAGCGCCCCGAGCGACAGTTCGGTCTTGCCCTCGGTGTTCTCGCTCAGTTGAATCGCCGGGTTGTCGGGCAGGCGCGCGGCTACTGCCAGCCAGGTTGCATCCAGCTCGACGGACAAGGCGTCCAGGGTGGTTTTGGCGTCGATGGTCAGGCCCAGTGACCGGCAGATGATCGGTCGCGCCGCCAGCCATTCGGCACCGTCGAGCAGGCCAAGGCGCGGGTCGGCATAGCGCCAACTGGGCGAGACGAAGACATCGCGGCGGCGCAGGGCCGTGCGCAGCGCATCGAGCGTGCAGAACACATAGGCACCCATGTCGAGGGAGCCATCTTCGCGGGTGATGTGCTTCTGCCAAGCCTTGGCCACGATCTCCTGCGGCGCGTCATCCTCTGTCTTCCGGCGCGGCAGGTTCAGTTGCAGCCACTCCAGACTAGCCGCCACGCCCTTGCCGGCCGGGCTGAAGCCGAAGCGGATGTGCTTGAGCAGGTCGGGCAGGAAGCGGCGCACGCTGCGGTAGCGCGCTTCCAATGCAAGAAAATAGACGTCATCTACCGGGCGGATCAGCGCGTTGACCTCTTCCAGGGCCTTTTCCAGGGTGGTCCTCGGCAGGTCGTTGAACAGCCGGGCGCGCACGTTGTCATCGCTGATCGAGCTGTCCAGCACGACCTTGCACGCGGCGGCGAGCGTCGCGGCCGACCGATCCAGGTCTTTCAGGCTGCGCATGCGGGCTTTCTTGTCGGCCTTCTCCGCGTTGCTGAACAGGTCGCGCAGCAAGGCCTCCAGGACTTCCAGTGCGTCGTCGTGCGCAGTCGCCTCCAGGCAGAGTGCGAAGGCCACCAGTGTCGCCATCCGCCGCGACGCCGGCAGCCGATTAATCGCGGTGACCTTGGCCGTGTTGGCGAAGCGGGCCAGGGCGGCGATACGGCTGGGAGGGATGTGCGCCGCCGCCGGCAAGGTGATGCCGATGCCGCGCACGTCATCGAGCCGGCGCAGTGCCCGAATCAACGCGGGGCCACTGACCATGACCGGGCCGGAGCGCAATTGATCCAGCCGGGAGCTGCGGTTGCCTTCGGCCACCGTCAGCAAGTCTTGCAGTTGCAATCGCTGTTCCTCAGTCACGCTGCGGCCCAGCGTAAACCAGAGGCGTTCTTCGACCCGACTGCGCAACTGGGCGATAAAGCGCTCTAGTTGAGACACACCAGGCAGGAGGACTTTCTGTGTGAACAGCCACGAGGTGGCTCGCTCAAACAGCACTCCCGGCCGGTCGGTGCCCGTCCAGCAGAGGGCATACAGCCAGCGGCTCAAGCGAAAGCCGATGCCCGGATCGGTGAAATGACGATAGCCAAAGCGGTTCTGAATATCGGTGGCATGTATCCAGCGGCGATGATCGCTATAGCGCTGGAGGCAGTCGGGGTCTGGAATCGCCAGTTGTCGGCAAAGCACCTGCAGGACTTCCACCGGCACGGCGGCGGGCTTGTCCGGCAGAACGCCAACGAAGCGGACGGTGGTCAGCAGAACGGCATAACCCAGACGGTTATGGTTACCCCGCAGCACCTGGATGGCTTCACGGTCTTCATCGCTCAGGTGGAAGTAACGTTCCAGCTCTTCACGGCTGGGCGAATCAACATAGCGGCCAAAACCGTCGCGTTGCTCTTGAGTCAGAAAACCGACCGGCATTGATCACAGCACCTCGACGCAGAACACGGCGGGCGTGACGATCCGCGTGCGTTCGATGTGCCCGCGTTGCAGCAGGCCGGCGCGGCGATCACCGGTTACCAGGTAGTCCGCATCGCCCGCCAAGGCCATGGCCAGCAAAAACGAGTCATCCGGATCATCGGCTTCGACCTCGATGGTCAGGCGCTCCAGTACCACAGCCCGTTGCAGGTTATTGATCATGGCGCCCACCTTGGCGGGCTGTAGGATGGCCTGAAGCTTGGGATAGCGGCTGGCTCGACGAATTTCATCGAGTTGCATCCGCGAGGTCACCACCTCGAAACGCGCCGCCCGCCAGGCACGGTAGATCGCATCGGGCGCGCCATGTGGCGAGATCAGGGCGCTGAACAGGATGTTGGTATCCAACACGACCCGCATCAGCGCTTACGTGCCCAGTCGAGCGCTTCGTCAACCGCGTTGGTCAATTCTGCCTCACTCAGATGGGCGTTAGCGGCCTTGGCCTGCTCAGCGCTCAGCTCCAGGATGTGTGCCCGTACCGCTTCTTCGATGAAGCGCGACAGGTCGCCCTTACGGCCGCCGCCCTGGCTGGCCAGAAACATCCGAAGCGACTGGTCGGTGTCGGCCGAGACGGCGACATTCCAGCGAATGGTATTCATAGCGTTCTCCGCTAATAGGTGTTTGTGTGTTTATACGCCAATCACAAAGGGCGATGCAATGGTTCGACAAAACGAAGGTTTTGCCGAACTCTATCGAGGAATGGCTCTGTCATTTTCAGAAGACGACTGCACCAGTTGATTGGGCGTAATGGCTGTTGTGCAGCCAGCTCCTGACAGTTCAATATCAGAAGTGATCTGCACCAATCTCGACTATGCTCAATACTCGTGTGCACCAAAGCGAGGTGAGCATGGCGACGGACACCCCACGGATTCCAGAACAAGGCGTGGCCACTCTGCCTGATGAGGCTTGGGAGCGTGCGCGCCGTCGTGCGGAGATCATCAGTCCGTTGGCGCAGTCGGAGACGGTCGGGCACGAAGCGGCCGATATGGCGGCTCAGGCGCTGGGCTTGTCTCGGCGCCAGGTATACGTTCTGATCCGGCGTGCCCGGCAAGGCAGCGGCCTCGTGACGGATCTGGTGCCCGGCCAGTCCGGTGGAGGTAAAGGTAAGGGGCGCTTGCCGGAACCGGTCGAGCGCGTCATCCACGAGCTACTGCAAAAGCGGTTCCTGACCAAGCAGAAGCGCAGCCTAGCGGCCTTTCACCGCGAAGTCACTCAGGTGTGCAAGGCTCAAAAACTGCGAGTGCCGGCGCGCAATACCGTGGCCTTACGGATCGCTAGCCTTGACCCGCGCAAGGTCATCCGCCGGCGGGAAGGCCAGGATGCCGCTCGTGACCTACAAGGTGTGGGCGGCGAGCCTCCTGCCGTGACCGCGCCGCTGGAGCAGGTGCAGATAGACCATACGGTCATCGACCTGATCGTGGTCGATGACCGCGACCGGCAACCTATTGGCCGCCCGTACCTGACCCTCGCCATCGACGTGTTCACCCGCTGCGTGCTCGGCATGGTCGTCACGCTGGAAGCGCCGTCTGCCGTTTCGGTTGGCCTGTGCCTCGTGCATGTCGCCTGCGACAAGCGCCCTTGGCTGGAAGGACTGAACGTGGAAATGGATTGGCAGATGAGCGGCAAGCCCTTGCTGCTCTACCTAGACAACGCGGCCGAGTTCAAGAGCGAGGCCCTGCGCCGGGGTTGCGAGCAGCATGGCATCCGGCTGGACTATCGCCCGCTGGGACAGCCGCACTATGGCGGCATCGTGGAACGGATCATCGGCACGGCGATGCAGATGATTCACGACGAACTGCCGGGAACGACCTTCTCCAACCCTGACCAGCGCGGCGACTACGATTCCGAAAACAAGGCCGCCCTGACGCTGCGCGAGCTAGAGCGCTGGCTCACATTGGCGGTCGGCACCTACCACGGTTCGGTGCACAACGGCCTGCTCCAACCGCCGGCCGCGCGCTGGGCCGAGGCCGTGGCGCGTGTCGGCGTACCGGCCGTCGTCACACGCGCTACTTCGTTCCTGGTCGATTTTCTGCCGATCCTCCGGCGCACGCTGACCCGCACCGGCTTTGTCATCGACCACATCCACTACTACGCCGATGCGCTCAAGCCGTGGATTGCGCGGCGTGAACGCTGGCCGTCCTTTCTGATCCGGCGCGATCCGCGCGACATCAGCCGTATCTGGGTCCTGGAACCGGAGGGACAGCATTACCTGGAAATTCCCTACCGTACCTTGTCGCATCCGGCTGTCACCCTCTGGGAACAACGGCAGGCGCTGGCGAAACTGCGGCAGCAAGGGCGCGAACAGGTGGATGAGTCGGCGCTGTTCCGCATGATCGGCCAGATGCGTGAGATTGTGACCAGCGCGCAGAAGGCCACACGCAAGGCGCGGCGTGACGCGGATCGCCGCCAGCACCTCAAGACATCAGCTCGGCCGGACAAGCCCGTTCCGCCGGATACGGATATTGCCGACCCGCAGGCAGACAACTTGCCACCCGCCAAACCGTTCGACCAGATTGAGGAGTGGTAGCCGTGGACGAATATCCCATCATCGACCTGTCCCACCTGCTGCCGGCGGCCCAGGGCTTGGCCCGTCTTCCGGCGGACGAGCGCATCCAGCGCCTTCGCGCCGACCGCTGGATCGGCTATCCGCGCGCAGTCGAGGCGCTGAACCGGCTGGAAGCCCTTTATGCGTGGCCAAACAAGCAACGCATGCCCAACCTGCTGCTGGTTGGCCCGACCAACAATGGCAAGTCGATGATCGTCGAGAAGTTCCGCCGCACCCACCCGGCCAGCTCCGACGCCGACCAGGAGCACATCCCGGTGTTGGTCGTGCAGATGCCGTCCGAGCCGTCCGTGATCCGCTTCTACGTCGCGCTGCTCGCCGCGATGGGCGCGCCGCTGCGCCCACGCCCACGGTTGCCGGAAATGGAGCAACTGGCTCTGGCACTGCTGCGCAAGGTCGGCGTGCGCATGCTGGTGATCGACGAGCTGCACAACGTGCTGGCCGGCAACAGCGTCAACCGCCGGGAATTCCTCAACCTGCTGCGCTTCCTCGGCAACGAACTGCGCATCCCGTTGGTTGGGGTAGGCACGCGCGACGCCTACCTAGCCATCCGCTCCGATGACCAGTTGGAAAATCGCTTCGAGCCGATGATGCTGCCGGTATGGGAGGCCAACGACGATTGCTGCTCACTGCTGGCCAGCTTCGCCGCTTCGCTCCCGCTGCGCCGGCCTTCCCCAATTGCCACGCTGGACATGGCTCGCTACCTGCTCACACGCAGCGAGGGCACCATAGGGGAACTGGCGCACTTGCTGATGGCGGCGGCCATCGTCGCCGTGGAGAGCGGCGAGGAAGCGATCAACCATCGCACACTCAGCATGGCCTGTTGAGTTGCATCTAAAATTGACCCACTTAGGGTAAAGATTTGCGTCGAAATTTGACCCACGTATGACACTGTTTCCCGTCTGGATATGGCGGGAGAAATCAAGGAGTGATAAACGTGGCGATATTGAGCGCAATTCGACGCTGGCATTTTCGCGATGGTGCGTCGATTCGGGAAATAGCCCGACGAAGCGGCCTGTCCAGGAACACCGTTCGCAAGTATTTGCAAAGCAAGGTGGTTGAACCGCAGTACCCAGCGCGAGACAGCGTTGGCAAGTTAAGTCCTTTTGAGCCCAAGTTAAGGCAGTGGCTCTCCACCGAGCACAAAAAGACAAAGAAGCTGCGCAGAAACCTGCGCAGCATGTACCGGGATTTGGTCGCTTTGGGCTTTACCGGGTCTTATGACCGAGTGTGTGCCTTTGCCCGACAGTGGAAAGATTCCGAACAGTTCAAGGCGCAAACCTCGGGCAAGGGTTGTTTCATCCCCTTGCGCTTTGCTTGTGGCGAAGCCTTCCAATTCGATTGGAGTGAGGACTTTGCCCGCATAGCGGGCAAACAGGTCAAACTTCAGATTGCCCAGTTTAAGTTGGCCCACAGCCGGGCCTTTGTGCTTCGGGCTTACTACCAGCAAAAACATGAAATGCTGTTTGATGCCCACTGGCATGCCTTTCAAATCTTCGGTGGCATTCCCAAGCGCGGCATCTACGACAACATGAAGACCGCTGTGGATTCGGTGGGGCGTGGCAAAGAGCGCAGGGTCAATCAGCGGTTCACTGCCATGGTCAGCCACTACCTGTTTGATGCGCAGTTCTGTAATCCAGCATCGGGTTGGGAGAAAGGCCAGATTGAGAAGAACGTGCAGGATTCCCGCCAACGCCTGTGGCAAGGGGCACCAGACTTTCAAAGCCTTGCTGATTTGAATGTGTGGCTTGAGCATCGCTGCAAAGCGCTGTGGTCTGAGCTGCGCCACCCCGAATTGGACCAAACCGTGCAAGAGGCCTTTGCCGATGAACAAGGCGAGTTGATGGCGCTACCCAATGCCTTTGATGCATTCGTGGAGCAAACCAAGCGAGTCACTTCAACCTGCCTTGTTCACCACGAGGGCAATCGCTACAGCGTTCCTGCCAGTTACGCCAACAGGGCCATCAGCCTTCGGATTTATGCAGACAAGCTGGTGATGGCTGCCGAAGGCCAACACATTGCCGAGCATCCAAGATTGTTTGGCAGTGGCCACGCTCGGCGTGGCCACACACAATACGACTGGCACCATTACTTGTCTGTGCTTCAGAAGAAACCTGGGGCGTTGCGCAATGGTGCGCCATTTGCTGAATTGCCACCCGCGTTCAAGAAGCTTCAATCCATCTTGCTGCAACGCCCCGGCGGTGACCGTGACATGGTGGAAATTCTGGCCCTTGTATTGCACCACGATGAAGGTGCGGTACTCAGTGCTGTGGAATTGGCATTGGAGTGTGGCAAGCCATCGAAGGAGCATGTGCTTAATCTGTTGGGACGTTTGACCGAAGAACCTCCACCCAAACCGATTCCAATTCCCAAGGGGTTAAGGCTGACATTGGAACCACAGGCCAACGTGAACCGCTATGACAGTTTAAGGAGAGCCCATGATGCAGCATGAAGGCCATGTGAGAATCCTCAAATCCTTGAAACTCTTTGGCATGGCACACGCCATTGAGGAGTTGGGCAATCAGAATTCACCAGCATTTAATCAAGCCTTGCCCATGCTGGACAGCTTGATTAAAGCTGAAGTGGCAGAGCGTGAAGTACGTTCGGTGAACTATCAATTGCGGGTGGCCAAGTTCCCCGTGTATCGGGACTTGGTGGGCTTTGACTTCAGTCAAAGCCTGGTTAATGAGGCCACGGTCAAACAATTGCACCGGTGCGACTTCATGGAACAAGCCCAGAACGTGGTGCTGATTGGTGGGCCAGGCACAGGCAAGACTCACCTGGCCACAGCCATTGGTACACAAGCAGTGATGCACTTGAACCGACGGGTGCGTTTCTTCTCCACCGTGGATTTGGTCAATGCACTGGAGCAAGAGAAATCATCTGGGCGTCAGGGACAAATCGCAAACCGTCTGTTGTATGCCGATTTGGTGATTCTGGATGAGCTGGGATATTTGCCTTTTAGCCAAACCGGTGGGGCACTGCTGTTTCACCTGCTCTCAAAGCTGTACGAAAAAACCAGCGTGATACTGACCACCAACTTGAGCTTCTCGGAATGGAGCCGAGTGTTTGGCGATGAAAAGATGACAACAGCGTTGTTGGACCGACTAACCCACCACTGCCACATCCTGGAAACCGGCAATGAAAGTTACCGCTTCAAACACAGTTCAACTCAGAATAAGCAGGAGGAAAAACAGACCCGCAAACTGAAAATCGAGACATAATTCTGACAACAAGGGGTGGGTCAAAATTCAATGCAAATCCCGGGTCAAATTTGGGTGCAAATCAACAGATATCGACAACCTCTCGCGCAACCAAGACATCGCGGTCGGACTGCAAGTGATCTTGGGGTCGTTTGCGGGAGAGGGCGAAATCCTACGCTAAGGCTTTGGCCAACGATATTCTCCGGTAAGATTGATGTGTTCCCAGGGGATAGGAGAAGTCGCTTGATATCTAGTATGACGTCTGTCGCACCTGCTTGATCGCGGCCGCGATAGCTAGATCGCGTTGCTCCTCTTCTCCATCCGCGTTCCAAGCTGCGGAAAGGCACCCATAAGCGTACGCCTGGTCGAGCAGGCGACGCGGATCGACGTCCAGCGCACGAGAGAATGCGTCCGCCATCTGTGCAATGCGTCTAGGATCGAGACAAAGGTCGTCTCTGTCAGCCGGATCGTAGAACATATTGGCGGCGCCAAAGCCCACTTCACCGACCAGACCGACGGGATCTATCACCAGCCAGCCGCGACTGGAGAACATGATGTTTTCATGATGCAGATCGCCATGTAGCCCACGCAGTTCCGAGGCATTGCTCATCATTTGATCGGCTATAATCGCCGCGTGGACGTAGTCAGTTTGACAACCTGCGTTTTGATCATCGCGCGCCCGCTGAAACAAAGCTGCAAAGCGATCCCGGATCGGGAGAAGGGCAGAAGGCAGGGGTTCCTCAGATGCGGCATACAGCTTCGCCATTAGTTCCGCTGCAATTTCGGTCGCCTGGTAGTCGCCGTGCTCGGCAACGATGTGAGAGAGCATTCGCTCCCCGGCATATTCGAGCAACATCAGATTGTTCTCACGACCGAGCAACCGGACTGCTCCCCTCCCATTGCGCCATACCAGATAGTCGGCCCCGCGCAGTTCATCAGCAATGTCTTCTATAGGTTTCAATCCCTTGACGATTGCAGGAGTCCCGTCTGGCAATGAAACTTTCCAAACGAGGCTGGAAAAGGTGTCCGCAATGAGAACAGGTTGCGAAACGTGCCAATGAGCAGGAAAAACAGGCGGCATGAACATCAACCCCAAGTCAGAGGGTCCAATCGCAGATAGAAGGCAAGGCGTTCGCGGTCGGGGGCTTCGATCCCCAATACATTGAATAGGACAGCGAAGGCGCGCTCTGCTTCATCTGGCGCTGCCCAGTTCTCTTCGGCGTTAGCAATCATGAGTGCCAAATCGGCATAGCGATCTGCTGTTCCGAGCCGCCCAAGGTCGATCAGACCCGTGCATTGAAGAGTTTTAGGGTCCACCATGAAGTTCGGCATGCAGGGATCACCATGGCAAACAACCATATCGGTGCGCTCTTGGTCGAGCCGCACCGGTAGCTCTCGTTCGACACGAGCCAAAAGATCGAGCTGCGGCGTACTCTTGTCCTCGTCCGGTAAGAAGTCGGGATTGACGGCATTGCGGGACACCACATCAACGGCGCGTCCGAACATTCGCGACAGCCTGCGCTCAAACGGACATTGATCAACCGATAGGCTGTGAACAGCGCCAAGTTGCTGCCCCATTGACGGCCACGCTTTGAGCAAATCCGCTCCAGACAGATCAGCCGCCGGTACTCCCGGAATTGCCGTTATCACCAAGCATGCACCCTCCTGTTCCTCCTGCCAGTTGATCACCTCGGGGCAAGCCACACCTCGACCTTTGAGCCAAATGAGGCGGTCACGCTCTCCAGCGAGCTCACCGCGGCGGGAAGCAGGTGCGATTTTCGCGAAGGCATGCCCGTCACCACGTCGAAAAACAAAATCACCAGATTCTCCGCCTCTGACAGGCAACCAGTCAGAATGCGATTCACCAAAAAAAATATTAGTTCGATTCAATGGAGGTTCCTTCAGTTTTCTGATGAAGCGCGGAGGTGGCTCAACCTGCGAAAAGAAACGAGTTGCTACGTAAGTCCGAGAACATGCTTTCCATGGTCTCTGAGCTCGCCTTTGGGACCGACATATCGGTAGAGAGTGACGCGCTCGATGCCGAGTTCCTTGCAGAGATCGGAAACTGAAGTATCGCGCTGGGCCATGGCGGCTTGCGCGAGACGCACCTGAGCTTTGGTGAGCGCGAATTTTCGTCCGCCCTTGCGACCGCGCGCTCTCGCGGAGGCGAGACCCGCCATGGTGCGCTCTCGGATCAGATCCCGCTCGAACTCGGCCAAGGTGGCGAAGATTCCGAACACGGCACTGTTGCAAAGTTAGCGATGAGGCAGCCTTTTGTCTTATTCAAAGGCCTTACGTTTCAAAAACTCTGCTTACCAGGCGCATTTCGCCCAGGGGATCACCATAATAAAATGCTGAGGCCTGGC
>NZ_JAAQWI010000017.1:0-101969 GCF_012985385.1 Pseudomonas sp. WS 5503 | reverse complement strand
CACTGCCCGGAGTGACGCCATCTTTGGGGTTGATCAGGTAGACCACCAACGGCACCTCGGTATGCCGCAGGCCGATACCGCCATGCGCCCCTTCGATATCACCATCAATGGCCGGTTCCATCAGCGGGACAACGATGGGCGGCAGGAGGGGGTCAAGTGTTTTGTTCTTGGGCATGGCGAGAATCCTCACGGTCGTGCGCTGTTGGCTTACCGCTATCAAACGCCTGAAATCGCGGCGTGCCTACTGTCAGAATTAACAGGTCGTGCGGGATGCCCCTGGATCGGTACCTGTTAATTCTGACAGTAGGCAATGCCCGGTTTCAGGTGTTTGATAGCGCCAACAACACCCTTCGTAATTACGTGATTTCGACCAGTTTCACTCGGGCGGGCGCCGTAGTCTTGGATGAGTCATTGCGCAGGGTGTGGACCATCATTTAAATGCCCACCATTTGGGGAGCAGCTGCCGCACCCACTGCTCCCCAAACCGGTCATCAATCAACATCACCACCCCCCGATCCTGTTGGCTGCGAATCACCCTCCCCGCCGCCTGCACGACTTTTTGAATACCCGGGTACAGATACGTGTAGTCGTACCCCGCGCCGAAAATCGCGCCCATGCGCAGTTTCATCTGCTCGTTCACCGGGTTGAGCTGGGGCAAGCCCAGGGTGGCGATAAACGCGCCGATCAAGCGCGCGCCGGGCAAGTCAATGCCTTCGCCGAACGCTCCGCCCAGTACCGCAAAGCCGATGCCCTGGCTATGCGGGGTGAACTGGTCGAGAAAGGCCTGGCGCTCGGCCTCGGCCATACCTCGGGATTGCAGCCACAGCGCAATCTGTGGGTGTCGCTCAGCCAGTAGCTGCGCGACCTGTTGCAGGTAATCGAAGCTGGAGAAAAACGCCAGATAGTTACCCGGTTGCGCGGCGAACTGCTGGGCGATCAATGCCACGATGGGTTCCAGCGATGCCTGGCGATGCACGAACCGCGTGGAGATCCGCTCAACGATGCTCACCTGCAACTGCTCGGCCTTGAACGGTGATTCAACGTCGACCCAGGCGGTGTTCGCTGGCAGGCCCAGCAAATCGGCGTAATAGTGCCGTGGGCTCAAGGTCGCGGAAAACAACACGCTGCTGCGCGCAGCGGTCAGCCTGGGCCGGATGAACTCGGCCGGTACCACGTTGCGCAGGCACAGGGTCGAGCTGCTGCGCTTGGCGGTGAACGAGCGCTTAGTGATATCGAAAATAAAGTGCTCGTTAAACAGCTCCGCCACCTTGGCCCATTGCAGGGCTTCGAAGTAGAAGGCTTGCAGGTCACCGGTGAGGGCATCGGGGTGATCGTTGAAGTAATCGCCCATGGCGCTGGTGCACAGGCTCAGGGCCTGGAGCAGTTTGTCGGGTTTGGCGGCGTAGGCCTGATAAGGCGCCAGTTGATCCTTGTGCAACGCGTTCCACTCACGGTTGAGGCGCTGCAAGGGTTTTTTCAGCGCCTCGGGTGCGCTGTCGCGAACGGTCTTGAGGCTGTATTGATCCAGGCTGGCGCTGTACATCGAGCGGGCTCGCTCGACTAGGTTGTGGGCTTCATCCACCAGCACCGAGACCTGCCATTGGTTGAGCTGGGCGAGGCCGAACAGCATCGCGCCAAAGTCGAAGTAATAGTTGTAGTCGGCGACGATCAGGTCGCTCCAGCGCGCCATTTCCTGGCTCAGGTAGTACGGGCATACCTGATGGGCCAGCGCCACGTTGCGCAGGCTTTGTTGATCGAGCAGGCGCACCTGCGACGCGGCCTGGCGAGCGGCAGGCAGGCGGTCGTAAAAGCCCTTGGCCAACGGGCAGGAGTCGCCATGGCAGGCTTTGTCCAGGTGTTCGCACGCCTTGTCCCGGGCCACCAGTTCAAGCACACGCAGTGACAGCTCGGGGCTGCTGTCGTACAGCACCTGGGCGGCATCTAGGGCCAGCTTGCGCCCGGGCGTCTTGGCGGTGAGGAAGAACACCTTGTCCAGTTGCTGCGGCGCCAAGGCCTTGAGCTGCGGGAAGATAGTGCCGATGGTCTTGCCAATGCCGGTGGGCGCCTGGGCCATCAGGCACCGGCCGGTACTCACCGCTTTGTAAACCGACTCGGCCAAGGTGCGCTGCCCGGTACGGAAGTCGGCATGGGGGAATGCCAGGCTCTGCGCGCCAGCGTTGCGTGCCGCGCGGTGCTGCATCTCCTGCCGGGCCCAGTCCAGGAACAGCGCGCATTGTTGCTTGAAGAACTGCTCAAGGTCTGGCGCATCGAATCGCTGGTTGAGCAAGGTTTCGCCTTCGCCGACGATATCGAAGTACACCAGCGCCAGGTCGATCTCACTGAGCCCGAGCTTCTGGCACATCAGCCAGCCATACACTTTGACCTGGGCCCAGTGCAGTTGCCGATGGTTGGCGGGCTGGGCAGCGAGGTCGCCGCGGTAGGTCTTCACCTCTTCGAGGCGGTTGCTGTCCGGGTCATAGCCGTCCGCCCTGCCCCGTACTTTGAGTTGCTGGTACTCGCCTTCAAGCGCCACTTCATTCTGGTAGTGCGCATTGCGCCGTGACGCTACCGTGCGATGGCCGACGATGCCTTCCTGGGCGCTGGGCGACGGCGTAAAGCGCAGGTCGAGGTCACCGACCTTGGCCGTGAACTCACACAGCGCCCGCACGGCCACGCTGTAACTCAAGCGGGTTGCTCCGCCCAGCGCACGTAGCAGACGGTGACTGGCATCTGGTGCTCGCCGCAGAATTGCAGCCAACGCAACTGGTTGTCTTGCAGACGGTCGCCGGGGCCTTTGACCTCGATCATGCGATAGGTATTTTGCGCGGGCCAGAACTGGATAAGGTCCGGCATCCCGGCCCGGTTGGCACGGATATCCTGCAACAGGCGCGCAAACCAATGGCGCAAGTGTTCGGCGGGCAGGCAGGCCAGGGCTTGCTCGAGCAGTTCTTCGTTGAGCAGGTTCCAGAACACAAAAGGCGACTGAATGCCCCATTTCTCTACATAGCGTTGGCGGATGCTAGCCTTGTAGCGACCATCCTCCAGTTGTGCAAAGCACGCGGCAAACAAGGCTTCTCGGCGTTGATAAAAGTCCTCGCTGTGCAAATCCGCCGGCCCACGCTGGAACGGGTGGAAGAATGCCCCCGGCAGCGGGGCGAAAATCGCCTCCCAGCACAGCAAGCCGAACAGCGAATTGATCAGGCCATTCTCGACGTAATGCACGGGCGCATCCGGTTCGCTCAGGTGCGCCAGCACACTGGATTCCACCGACAGCAGCGGTTCCTGCATCAGTGCCAGGTCCAGGCGCGCCACCGCTTGGGGCTTGGCCCTGGGCAGCGCCGGCCCGCCAAGTTTGCGCCGCAGGCGCGGCACTACCCTTAGCAGTTGTTGGTGTTCAGCGGCGCTGTGTGGGGCCTGTTGTGCCTCGGTCGCCAGGGCCATGGCTTGGGCGTAATCCTCCTGGCGCTCCAGTACGCGAATCAGCCGCGCCCGGGCACCGGGGTGCGTGCAACCGCGGTAAATCTGTTCGGCCAGCGCCAGTTCGGCGCAGCGTTCGCAATACTGGCCGATCTGGAACAACAGCTTGGCGCGGCGCTTTTCCAGCCAGGGGTTGTCGGTACACAACGTGGCGACCTGCGCCAACACCGTATCCAGCGCTTCACCGGCTTCAAAGGCTTGCTGGCACTGGTTCAGGAACAGGAACCCATGCACGTCGTCCCGGCTGCGTAACCCACGCGACTCGGCGCAGAACTCGACTTTTTCATAGGTGTAGATGCCCAGGTCTGCCAGCACGAATTCCGACCAGTCCTGGTGCAGATTGCCGAAGAACATCAGGCGCAGGCGATCACACAACTCCATTACCGTCAGGCTGTAGAGCGCGTCGTCTACGTCGGGGCACCACTGGGCAAAGCTGCGCGGCTCGGTAAATTGCGCGGCCAAAGGTTCAAGCCAATCGGCCTTGTTACCCTTGGGTTGGTCGATCCAAGGCTTGAAGGCGCCGAGCAATTCACTCTTTTGCAGCAGCGCGAAGAGGGTGGCAAACGGCAGCGGGCTTTGATCCTCCACCCATCCCAGCTCACGCAATGGCCCTGCCGCCGCATGGGGGCAACCGATTTCCAGGTAATGGAGTTTAGTGGCGCGAAAATGCACGCCCTTGCGCATCACCATGCGCACCAACAACGCCTGGGAGGCCTGGGGCAACCTGTCAAATTGCTGAATGAATTGCTGTTCGTGCGCATTGAGCAAATCGGCGTAGCGTTGCCCCAACCAAACCAGCACTTGGCGGAAGTTATGCAGGTAATACAAGGGGTCTTCGAGGGGGTTGGCCATGGTGCAATGCAATCAAATACTGGTTATGCATACAGAGTGCCGGGGCAAAGCCGTTGTTGCAATCAGTAATAGATAAATGGCGCCTGCAACTTTTTGCAAAAAAACAATCTGATGAGTGGGTTGATCGCGTAATATTTATGGCCCCGCAAGCAGACGCTGCGGGACTTTTCAGGGTTAAAGGTAAGGGTTATGAACATGAAGAATTTGGGTCTGCCACTGGTTGCACTCACTTTTCTGGTATTGGCCGGTTGCTCCACGCAAACCGTGGTGACCTTGCAGAACGGCACGCAGTATTTGACCAAGGACACGCCCAACGCCAAGACCGCCGACGGCTTCTACGAGTTCACCGATATTGCCGGCAAGCGTATTCGTATCAAGGCCGATGATGTGGCCACGGTGCGTAAGGAAAAATGATCATCTAGCAAAACCCATCAAATGTGGGAGCTGGCTTGCCTGCGATAGCGATTTTTCAGTCACCGCATGGCTGTCTCGACCGCCGCCATCGCAGGCAAGCCAGCTCCCACACCGAATGCGTTAGCTAATGACTATCCCCTCCCCCGACAGACTGCTCACACCCACCAGCGTCACCGAATCCGTCCCAAAGCCAATGACTGTATCCCCGCCCACCACCTTGATGTGATCGCGGTAATCATTGCTGCCCGCCACGTCGTTGAACACCAGTTTGTCCGTCGCCTGGTAGCCGATCACCCGGTCATTGCCAAACTGCCCGCTGAACAAAAACGTGTTGTGCCCACTGCTGTCGCGGATGGTGTCATTGCCCTTGCCACCTTCGATAAAGTCCGCGCCCCTGCCGCCTTTGATCAAGTCGTCGCCGTCGCTGCCGATGATGAAGGTATTGCCCTTGTGCGCCTCGGCATTGCGGTTGAGGTCTTGCACCCAGGTGGTGGCCCGTGCCGGGTCGGACAGGTTGGCGACGATCACCGTGGAGTCGCGGGTCATCTGTTCGTAGAACCCCGAGTCGAGGATACGGGTCATGCCGTCACCGTAACCGGTGGGCAAGTGCGAAACCCAAGTGGGCAGGTTGAGGATGGAAAACGGCAGGACGTTCCACAGGGATGAGGCGTAGTGATCGTTGAAACTGACAATGTTGTCGGTGCTCGATTCGTGGGCCTTGTCGTGCACGCCCAGGGACGACAGGTTGAATGACGAGCCATCCAGGGCTCGGAATACTGGATCGTTTTCATAACCGACGTTAAGCACCTTGTCGCCGGCGCTCTGGGTCGGCGATGCGTAGGCCACGTAATTGGCATCTTTATAAAAACCCGACCAGGTACTGTCGCTCAAGTCGGCCATGCTGTTGACCGCCATGCCACCGAGGCTGTGCCCGCTGACCACTACGTCATTGCCGCCCAGGCCCTGGGCGCTGGCGAAGTCCGCCACGTTCTTGAGCAAGCCGCCAAAGGCTTCCCCCGCGTAGTTCTTGGCATAATCCTTGGGCCCGAAGGCGGCGAGCAGGTCGTTGATCACATCGCCGATGGAGTCGGTGATCACACTTTCCCGAGGCCCTGAAGTGCCGCGGAAACTGATGCCGATTTCCAGCAGCTTGCCAGCGTCATCGTACTTGCCCAGCACCTCGGCCTGCGCCGTGCCGTAGCCGAATTTTTCGCCAAAGTAGGTGCCGCGTGCATCGACCTTGCCGCTATAGCCCAGGGTACTGGCGCTGATGGGCGTCCAGCCGGCTGCTTGCACCGCCTCAAGGGCGGCTTTTTCCGAGTCGGGGTTCCAGGGAATCCCGGGGATGACCCCTTGGGCATTGCTGCCGCCAATCAGCGCGCTGACCAGGGTGGCCGGTAACCCCAGCCCGAGGCCATTGTTCTGGTAGCCGACGGCAAAGCCGTTATCCAGGTTGTGGTAGGAATAAAGCGTGATCGCCATGGCATCGGCGAACAACGCCTTGGAGCCCTCGGTACCGAGGTTTTTATAGTCAAAGATACCCATTGGTAGTGCCTCTCTGTTGTTGGATTTGTAGAGAAAGCCAAAACACCTGTTATCCGTTACCACCTGTAGGAGCGAGCTTGTGTGGCGAGGGAGCTTGCTCCCGCTGGGCTGCGCAGCGGCCCCAAAAACTTGCGGGCGCTGCGCACCCGAGCGGGAGCAAGCTCCCTCGCCACAACCAACTGCACCTGGCCTTTAGAACGCCCAGTCCAGGCTCAAGCCGACACCGTGCACCTTCTCCTTGCTGGCCAGCAGGCCGTTGTAATCGAAGTTCACCCGCGCATCCTTGCTCAATGCCAGGCTGACCCGTGCCCCGACCAACGCCGCATCGCGCACCATTGGCGCACTTTCCACCGTGAACGAAGGGCCGCCCGAGGCAAACGCCAAGTGCTGTTCCGAATCGGTGCTGCTCAGGTTGTGCTGCCAGCCCAGGGTGCCGGAGACTTCCAGTTGCTGATGGTCGTTGATATTGAAGGTCTTCAAGGCCCGCATACCCAGGGTGCTGAGCACCAGGTCACGGCTGTCGTCGCCACTTCTCAGCGCGGCGGCGTCGCCCTTCTCTTTGAAGCTGTCAGTTGCCAGGTGCACGTAGGCCAGGTTTGCGAACGGCTCCAGGGCCAGTGGTTGCAGGTTGATGCGGTACGCAGCTTCCGTGAACACCTGGGTACTGTGGGCATCGACCTTGGCTTTTTGCTTGCCGCTGACATCGCCGTATTGCAGGTCGCGTTTGACATCGGCGCGGTGCCAGCTGTAGGTCGCGCCGCCACTCAGGCGCCAGGCGCCGATTTCATGCCCGGCATAGGCGCCGAAATGGTAGCTGTCGACCGAGGCGCGGCTGTGGGTGCCGCTGCCCATGTTCAACGACGTGTCGCTGTAACCGGCCACCAGGCCAATGCGTGTGGCCTCATCGACGGCGCCGTCCACACCGGCGAGCATGCCGCCGATAGAGGTGGTGTAGCCCGCCGTGTCGTTGCGGCTGTCGGTCTTGCCCCATGCGCCCAATGCCTTGACCCACACGTTGCCACGGCTGTCGATGGCTTGGCTGGTAGCGCCCATCTCGCCATTGCGCAGACGCTCGCCCACCGCTTCGCGTACGTAGCGGCTGTCATTGACCAGTGCGGTTTCCAGCGCCGGGTAGACTTCCCCACTCAGTTGCTGAAACGCGCCCTGGGCCGAAGCGGCCGTGGGTGCCAGCAGCAGGCTTTCATACACACCGTTGCCCGCGCCCAATTGCTCGACGGCTGCGGCCACGGCGCGCTGGTTCGGCGTGGCGGCCACACTGGCGAAGCTGTTGGTGCGTGCCACATCCAGCTGCACGCCGTTGGCGGCATAGTTCAAGGTACCGCCGACAAACAGGTAGTTGGGAACCACTGCCGCGAAGCTGCCGGTGACGCCACCTGCCGCTTGCAGGATGTTGTATTGGCGGCCGATCAGACTTTGGGCCTGGGGCGCGCTCAACAAGGTCGGGCTGTTTTCCAGGGCCAGGGTCACGGTGCCGCCGTTGAGGGTGGCCGTGCCGCCCGCGACGATACGATCGCTGCTGGTGGGCGACAGTTCTACCGCATAGGTCGAGCCCGGTTCAAAGTTGACGTTGCCCGCCACGTTCAAGGTGCCAATGGAATTGCCCGGTGCCACAGTACCGCCGCTTTTCGCGCTCAGCGAACCGATACGCCCCGAACCACCGACCACGCCGCTCTGGCTCACGGTGACGTCGGAGGTGACCGAACCGTTGATCGCCAGCAAGCCCTGGTTGACCAGCGTCGGCCCGCTGTAGGTGTTGGCGCCGGTGAGCACCAAGGTACCGATGCCCTGCTTGGTCAGGCCGCCATGGCCCGAGATGTCGTTGCTCCACACATCCCGCCCGCAGTGCAAGTCATCGCACACACGCTGGGTGGGTTTGCCGGCATCCACCACCGCGCCGACGCCCGGCAGGTCCGCCACGAACTGGCCGCTGCCGTAGGCGCCGTCGATACGGAACTCGGCCGGGATATCCTCGGCGGTGATAAACATCCCTGGGCCGTTGACCGCCTTGCCCAGGTTGATCATGCCCCAGCCATAGAGGGAGTCGATGCCCGGCGCGCCGAGGTCGGTGGCGGTGGTCTTGAGCACGGTGGATATCTGGTCGCCGCTCATGTATTGGAAGCGTTCCATCAGCACCGCTGCGCTGCCGGCTACGTGAGGCGCGGCCATGGATGTGCCGTTGAAGTTGGCGTAGTCGTTGGTGAGGTTGTCCAGGTTGGTGCCGTTGATGATCGAGCTGTAGATCTTGGTGCCGGGCGCCGATACGCAAAAGCTCGCCGCATAGCCACAGCGCGACGAGAAGGTGCTGATCACATAGGGGTTGGCACTTGCGGTGTCCGGGTTTTGCTGTAACGCGGCCACCGACAGCCAGTTCGGGGCAATCTCCGGCACAAAGTACGCCAGACCGGAAATGGCATCCGGGTTGTTACGGTTGTAGTCATTACCCGCGGCGAAGATGGTCAGCACACCGCTGCGGGCCGCATCGATGGCGCCTTGATAAGCCCCCCCTGCAATTGTTCCGAGGATCGGTCGAATGGTATTGAATTGCGCCTGGGCTTCGTTGACGGTGAAATTGGGAAACGCCGGATCGCGCCCGCCCTTGGCGTACTGATCACCGATGCCGATACCCCAGCTGTTGTTGATGATGCGAGCGCCGCTGGCAACCAGCGCATCCCAACCGGCTTTGTACACCGCGCCATCGTTGCCCAGGATAATTCCGTCTTCCGGGCCCGGGTCACCGTTTTCGGCACTGATGATTTGCGCATTGAACGCCACGCCATGCATCGGCCCGCCATCGCGGTTACCCGCAGCAATCCCGCCGACATGCGTGCCGTGGTTGCCCAGCTTGCCATTGGAGCCCAGGGACGGAGTGCCGTCGTAACGGAATGCATCTCCGGCCTTCACCGGGATATACGGGTCGGTATATTGGCGGATGCCCTCGGTGACAATGGTCACTACTTTGTTGGGGCTGGCGAATTCCGGATGTGGCGCATACACCGGCTGGTCGAAGATCCCCAGCTTGACGCCCTTGCCGGTATAGCCGGCCGCATAGGCGGTGTCGGCGTGCACGGCACCCAGGCCCCAGTCGGCCTTGAACTCATTGCTGCGCCAGCTGGCGGCGTCGCCCAGTTTGCCGGTTTCCACATAGGGTGCAGCCTGGGCGGTCCCCAGGCTTGCCAGGCAACACAGCAACGCGCCGTATGGCACGCAGCTCAGCGCCTTGAGCGGATAGCCCGGGCCTGTGTGGATGGCGGTAGTTAACCCTGACTTGCGTTTTTTCACGGTGACCTTCCTTAGTTTTCTTATTGCACGTGTGTAAATCACTTTCTCCAGAACACCGCCGCTGATCGTTCCCACGCTCCGCGTGGCAATGCGGCCCCGGACGCTCTGCGTCCCAAAGCGTGACGCGGAGCGTTACAAGAGGCGTTACCACGCGGAGCGTGGGAACGATCAGCGGAGCGTGGGAACGATCAGGTTCGCGGTGTATTCAGAACTGCCAGTTCAGGCTCAAGCCCACGCCCTGGGTTTTCGCGCGCCCACCCAGTTGGCCGTTGTAGTCCAGGTTGACCCGTGTCGATGCATTCAGCGCCAGGCTGGCCTGCACGCCCACCAGGGCGGCATCGCGCAGCAACGGTGCACTGCGCACCGCGAATGAAGGCCCGCCTGCGACAAACGCCAGGTGCTCTTCGGACTCCACCGCCGTCAGGCTGTGTTGCCAGCCCAACGAACCGGATAGGTCCAGTTGCTGGTGGTCATTGAGGGCCAGGGTTTTCAAGGCACGCACGCCAAGGGTGCTAAGCACTGCATCACGCCGGTCGCTGCCGCGTTCCAGGGCAGCGCCGTCGCCTTTTTCGTGAAAGGACTCGCTGTTCAGATGCACATAGGCCAGGTTGGCAAACGGCTCCAGGGCCACCGCTTGCAGGCGGATGCGGTACGCGGCTTCGGTGAAGACTTGCGCCGTGGTCGCGTCCAGCTTGGTTTTTTGCTTGCCGCTGACATCACCCCATTGCAGGTCACGCTTCACGTCGCCGCGATGCCAGCTGTAGGCACCGCCGACGCTCAGGCGCCAGTCACCCAGCTCGCGCCCGGCGTACGCGCCAAAGTGGTAGCTGTCGATGGACGCCGATGAATGGGTACCGCTGCCCATATTCAGCGAGCTGTCGCTGTAGCCGGCGACCACACCCACGCGGGTCTGCTCATCCAGCGCGCCATCCACGCCGGCCAACAGGCCACCGATGGAGGTGGTGGAACCCGCCGTTTCAGTGCGGCTGTCGGTCTTGCCCCAGGCGCCCAGCGCCTTGAACCACAGGTTGCTTTCACCGGTCACTGGCACATGGCGCAGGCGCTCGCCCACGGCATTACGCAGTTGCAGGCTGTCGTTGATCAGCATCGCACCCACGGCGGGGTAGATTTCCCCGGACAGTTGCTGCAAACCCTGCTGGGCGGTGGCGGCTGACTGCGACTGCAGCAGGCTTTCATACACTGGGTTGCCAGCGCCCAATTGCTCGGCCGCCGCCGCAACGTTGCGCTGGTTGCGGGTGGCGCCGACGCTGGCGAAGCTGGCGCCATTGCGCCCAACATTCAGTTGCACGGCATTGGCGGCGTAGTCGAGGGTGCCACCGAGGAACAGGTAGTTGGGCAGCACTTGCCCGAACTGGCCCTGGATACCGCCCGCCGCCTCGAGAATCGAGTACTGCCGGCCAATCAGGCTTTGGGCCTGGCTCTGGCTGAGCAAGGTCGGGCTGTTTTCCAGCGCCAAGGTGACGGTGCCGCCGCCCAAGACCGCCTTGCCGCCCGCGACAATACGGTCGCTGCTGGTAGGCGTCAGCTCCACGGCATAGGTAGAGCCGGCGCCGAGGTTTACGTCCCCTGCCACTTGCAAGGTGCCCACGGAATTGCCCGGGGCCACACGGCCGCCGTTGTTTACCGACAACGCGGCGATACGCCCGGAACCGCCGAGGGTGCCGCTGTCATTCACCGTCACTGCCGAAGCCAGCGAGCCATTGACGGCCAACAGACCACCGTTGACGAGGGTCGCACCGCGATAGGTGCTGTCGCCGCTGAGCAGCAGGCTGCCGGCACCGGCCTTGATCAGGCTGCCCTCGTACACGCGGTTGGCAGCGGCCTGGTCGCGGGCGCTGCCAATGGCGTAATCGGTCTGGTCCTGCTGGCTGGCAGTGGCGCCCACGCCGTTTTGCCAGCCCTTGTCGATCAGGGTTTGCTGCCAGGCAGTGTGTTCGGCGCGGTCCTCGGCCTGGCGCTGAAGCAGCGCCTGGTCGGAGATGCCATTGCTCCACACATCGCCCTGCCCGGCGGCCAGGTTCACCTCCATAGGCCCGAGCAATTGCCCCGGGCCATGCATCGCCCGGCCCAGGTCAGGCACACCCCAGCCGACAATCGCATTGGGCGCCTGGGTGATCGAGCCGTCGAGCTGCGTGGCGGTGGTCAGCAGCACCTGCAAGGCTTGCTCGTTGGTCATGTAGGGATAACGTTCCATCACCAGCGCCAACGCGCCGGTGGCATGGGGCGCTGCCATCGAGGTGCCGGACTTGACCCCGTAACCACCGTCGGGAATGGTGCTGTTGATCAGCGCGCCGGGGGTAGAAATACACCAGTACTTGGCAATGCCGCACTTGTTGTATTTCTGGTTATTGGCCTTGTCCAGCCCGGACACGGCAAGCCAGTGGCCTTCCAGTTCCGGCTGGAAATACGGCAAGGCCGAGCGCACGCTCGCGTTGGCATAGCCGCTGTTGCCGGCGCTGAACACATTGATCACGCCAGCCTTGGCCACGTCCGCTGCCGCGTCCAGCCAGGTGCCACGGTTGTAATGCTGGGCGTACGCCGCGTGCATGTTGTCCAGGGTCTGGTAGCTGACGTCCTTTGGCTGGCTGCCCCAGCTGTTGTTGATGGCGCGCACGCCGGAGTCCACCAAAGCGGTGTACACGGTCTTGAAGTATTTGGGGTCTGGCGTCGGGCCGAACAGGAAGCTGTCGTTGGCGTTGGTGTTGCCCACAAAAACTTGCGCGTTGTAGGCCACGCCATGCATGCCCACGCCGTCGCGGGCGGCGCCCATGGTGCCGGTGACGTGGGTGCCGTGGGAATCATTGTTCGGGTTGAGCGCGCCCGTGGTGCTGAAGGCGCTGCCATCGACATAGGTGCCAGTGGCGGTGACCGGGTGGAAACGGTCTTTGGAGGCTTCGGGGTGATTGGCATCGAACCCTGAGTCCAGCGCGCCGATTTTCACGCCTTGGCCGCTGATCCCGGCGGCGTAGGCTTCATCGGCTTTCATGCGGCCCAGGCCCCAGTCGCTCTGGTACTCGGCCGAGCGCCAACTGGCGGGGTTACCCGGCTGGCCGGTCTCGGTGTATTGCGCCTGTGCCGCAACGGACAGCAAGAGCAAGGAACCTGCGGTGAAGGGTTTGAAACGCGGTGAATCGGTGATCATGTGCACACTCCCTATTATTGTTATTCCCTGCCCTGTGGCGAGGGAGCTTGCTCCCGCTGGAGTGCGAAGCGCTCCCTAAAAAAGCCGGCTCCAGCTTCGCTGTCGAGCGGGAGCAAGCTCCCTCGCCACAAAACACGCGCTCCTACAGTTTTCCATCCGGGCCGAAGGCTTCGTCCACTTTGGCCAAGTCGGTATCGCGCAAGTTGCCCGCGTAGTAGTGCAATTTGGTCCAGGCCATCAAGTAGTCATAACGGGCCTGGGCCAGGTCGCGGCGGGTGCTGTACAACTGCTGTTCGGCGTTCAGTGCGTCGAGGTTGACGCGCTCGCCGCCGAGGATGCTTTGCTTGGTCGACACCACCAGCGCCTCCGCGGATGCCAGCGCTTTCTGATAGGCGCGCAACTTGCTCACGCCTGACAAGCACGCGCTGAACTGGCGACGCAGTTCGATCAGGGTTTCGCGGGTCTTGCCCTCCAGCTCGTACTCGGCCTGCTCCATCGCGCGGCTGGCCTGGCGGGTGGAAGCCGAGATACCGCCACCGGCATACAGCGGCATGCTTACTTCGACGCCGATGGTGTTGGTGTCGTAGCGCTGGTTATAAGTGTTGCCGCTGTCGGACTCCTGCTTGCGCGAGGTGGCATACGCGGTGATTCGCGGCAAATGCCCGGCGCGGTTGCGTTCCACTTCATAGCGCGCCACTTCCAGGGACTGGCGTTGCGACGCCAGCACAGGGTTGTTGGTCAGCGCCAACTCATGCCAGGTGTCGTAGTTGGCCGGGGTCAGGGTGAACGCGGCGAAGCTCTGGTTCAGGGGTGCCAGATCGCTGATGTTGACGCTTTGCACGCCGATCAACGCGCCCAGCTCCCGGAGCGAGGCGTCCTGCTCATCCAGGGCCTGGATCTCTTCGGCGGTGGCCAACTCGTAGCGCGACTCGGCTTCCAGGATATCGGTGCGAGTGCCCTCGCCTTGCTGGAACAGATGCCGGTTCTGCTGGAACTGTTGTTCGAACGCCTTCTTCTTGGCCCTGGCGATGTCGATCTGGTCCTGGGCAAAGAGCGCCTGGGTGTAATAGCTCAACACCCGCACCAGCAACGCCTGGCTCTTGTCGCGAAAGCTTTCATCGGCAAACAGCGCCTGGGCTACGCCCTTGCGGTAGTTGGCATAGGCTTCGTAATCGAACAGCGGCTGTTGCAGGCTGAAGGTCGAGCCGTAGCTGTTGTAGTTGCGGTCGTCGCGGTAACTGCCGCCGCGCCCGTCAGGCAGGTGCGCTTCGGAGTTGTTGCGGCCCTTGTTGTAGTTGTAGGACAGCCGCGGCAGCAAGCCGGCGCGGCCAATGGTGCGGTTTTCCAGGCCGGCGTCGCGCTCCTTGATGGCGCCCAGGAACACCGGGTCGTTGCGCAGCGCCTGCTCATACACATCGAAGGGCCCCATGGCTGCCTGGGCACTGCCACACACCAGCAACAGCGAAATGAACACTGGCTTCATGCTCATTCCTCGGTCAACGCGGAGCCGGCGCGGTCCAGCAGCGGCTTGAACAGGTAATTGAGCAAGGAACGCTCGCCAGTACGCACGAACATCTCGGCGGGCATGCCGGGCTTGATCACCAGGCCGTTGAGTTTTTCCATGGCCGCTTCGCTGACGCTGGTGCGCAGCACGTAATACGGCGCCCCGGTTTTTTCATCGAGCATCTGGTCGGCGGAGATCAGGCTGACTTCGCCCGGCACCCGTGGCGTGCGGCTCTGGTTGAAGGCGGTGAAGAGGATGTCGACCGGCAAGTGCGTGCCGACCTTGTCCACCAAATGCACCGGCAGGTGCCCTTCCACTTCCAGGCGTGTGCCCTGGGGCACGATCTCCAACAAGGTTTCACCGGCGCGCACCACGGCGCCTTCGGTATGCACGCTGAGGTTGACCGCGATGCCATCGGCCGGCGCGTTGATTTCGCTGTGTTGCAGATTGAAGCCGGCGGAGGTCAGTTGTTGCTCAAGGGTCAGGGCGCGCAGTTGCGCGTCGGCCAGTTGGCTGCGCACTTCCTTCTGATACTCCTCGCTGTGCTGCTGTAACTTGAGGCGCGATTCGACAATGCCCTGCTCTATCCGGCCGCTTTCCCCGGCGTTTTGCGCCAGGTCCTGCTGCACCTGGGACAACTGGCGCTGATAGTCCATCAGCCGGTTGCGCGGGATATAGCCGTTGTCAGCCAAAGGTTGCAGGTTGCTCAGTTGCGCACGCAGGGATTGGGCCTGGGCGGTCAAGTCACTGCGGGCACGGCGCATACCACTTAACTGAGAGGTAGCCCCCTCGATACTGGCGCGGATCCCGGCTTGTTCACGGGCAAACGCGTCGCGACGGCTGCTGAACAACTGGCGCTGACCTTCCAGCACCAGCATCAGGGCCGAATCGGGATTGGCGCTCAGCTCAGCAGGAAAGGTAATACCGGGCAGGTTGTCACGCTCGCTCTGCCAGCGCGCCACGCTGGCCCAGGCCATGCGGTACTGGGCTTGCAGCGATTGCACATCGGCCTGGTTCTGGGTCTGGTCAAGACGGAACAGCGGCTGGCCTTGCTTGACCAGTTCGCCCTCTTTTACCAGGATGCGGCTGACCACACCGGGGCTGAAGGTTTGTACCGCCTTGCGCTTGCCCGACACCACCACGGTGCCTTGTACCGGGATGCCTTGGTCCAACGGTGCAAGGCTGGCCCAGAGGAAAAACCCACCGGCACCGACAATGGTCATCACCCAGCCCATTTTTACGAAAAAGCCGGCATCGCGTTCTTTGATTTGAGGTTCAACGGTAAGGCTGCTCATGCGCCTGGATTCCTTCCGGCCTGGTACTGACGACTGAAACTGACACCGGTTTTTTCTTTCGGCGCTTCCTGCTGCCCGGACAACGCCCGCAGCACCTCCTGGCTGGGCCCGAACGCTTGCAGTTGGCCTTCGCCGAGCACCAGCAATTTGTCGGCCTGGGCCAATGCCGAGGAACGATGGGTGACCAGCACCACGCTGCTGCCCTGGGCTTTCATTTGCATGATGGCGCTGGCCAATGCGGCTTCGCCGACGGTGTCGAGGTTGGAGTTGGGTTCGTCCAGTACGATTAGCCGCGGCCCGCCGTACAGGGCGCGAGCCAGGGCGACCCGCTGTTTCTGGCCGCCGGACAAGCCACCGCCGTTGTCGCCCAGCACGGTGTCGTAACCCTGAGGCAGGCGCAGGATCAATTCATGCACACCGGCCTGTTGTGCGGCCTTGACCACCAGCTCCGGGTCGGCCTCGCGAAAGCGCGCGATGTTGTCGGCGATGCTGCCGCTGAACAGCTCGATGTCCTGGGGCAAATAGCCGATATGCGGGCCGAGGTCGTCGCGGTTCCAGCGGTGAATATCCGCGCCGTCCAAGCGCACGGTGCCGGCCAGGGTCGGCCATACGCCCACCAGCACGCGAGCCAGGGTGGACTTGCCGGAGCCCGACGCGCCCAGCACGCCCAGCACTTCGCCGGCAGCCAGGTTGAAGCTGACCTGATGCAGGGTCGCCATGCGTCGCCCCGGCGGGCCGGCGCTGACCTGCTCGAAACTGACCTGGCCGTGGGGCGCAGGCAAAGCCATGTGCTCGACCTCTGGCGGGAATTCGCGCAGCAGTTCGTCGAGGCGCTGGTAGGCCAGCTTGGCCGAGCTCCATTGCTTCCACACTGCAATCAATTGGTCGATGGGGCTGAGTACGCGGCCCATCAAGATGGAGCCTGCGATCATCATCCCGGCGGTCATGTCACCTTTGATCACCAGGTAGGCGCCCAGGCCCAGCACCAAGGATTGCAGGCACAGGCGCAGGGATTTGCTCAACGAGGTGATGATCGAACCGGTGTCGCTAGCCTTGTTCTGCAAACCCAGGAACTGCGAATGCACGCCAAACCAGCGTTGGCGCAGCGCACCAAGCATGCCCATGGCCTGGATGGTTTCGGCGTTGTGCAAATGGCTGGTGGCCAGTTGGGTCGACTGCTGCGAAAAACCGCTGGCCTCGCCCAATGGCTTTTTGGTCAGGTATTCGTTAAGGCACGCCAGGCCAATCAACAGTACCGCGCCGGCCGTGGCCAGCACGCCGAGCCACACGTTGAACAGGAAAATCACGAACAGGTAGATCGGGAACCATGGCGCATCAAAGAATGCGAACAGCGCAGGCCCCGTGATGAATTGGCGCAAAGCAGTCAGGTCGCCCAAGGATTGCCCGGCATGCCCCTGGCCACGCTGCAAGTTGCGCTCGAAGGCGGCCTTGTACACGCGCAAGTTGAAACGTCGCTCCAACTGGCTGCCAATGCGGATCACGATGAAGCTGCGCACCACTTCCAGCAGGCCGATAAACGCAAAGAAGCCCACGACCATCAGCGTCAACATCACCAGGGTGGTTTCATTCTGGGAGGACAGCACACGGTCATACACTTGCAGCATGTAAATCGAGGGCACCAGCATTAACAGGTTAATCAATGCCGTGAAACAGCCAACGCTGATCAAAATACTTTTGTATTCACCCAGCGCCCTGAATAAGGGCGCCACCCCATGGGACTTCGCCATATTAATTGTTTTTCCTTGCAGCGAATTACGCAAAAGGGTCACCCCTACCGAGTAGGGTACGGCCGCCTAACAAATCGAGTTATATGCTTATAACTTTTAATTAAAGTTTTCGTTGCAGGGTTACAACTTCGCCTGCTTTAGTGCGGGCTTGATAGTCGCCCTCTTTCTGGCGATTCAAATGGGTGATCCCAGAGCCATCAGCGTTAAACAGCCAGATACCATCCGGCGTGGGTGACCATGTCTGCGGCTTGTCGCCCAGCCATTGCTCGGCACAGGCAATATCGCCCTCCAGGGCGTTGGCTTGCTCCACTAACTTCAGCGCGCACACCTGATCCTGCTGCTTCAGTTCCCACTGCCCGGCAAGCTGCGCGGAGGTGGGTAATACAAGACTGCTAGCCATTGCGTGGGCTCCTGCCGACACGAACAACACCTGCACAACACAGGCGATCAAAGGGGAAAACCGTGGCATATCCAACTCCAGCCTGGAGCGCGGTGCCGAAGCACCGCGCGCTTTGCATCAGGCTACGATGTCACTGGCAGCCGCCTGGCCAACGGTGGTGACGAGGAAATCCGCCACGCCGTGCCCGGAGAAGTCCACTGCCAAGGTGCCCAGGTTGGTACCTGAGGCATAGGTCAGTACAGCATCGCCGGCATGCCCGGTAAATGCGTTGACGAAGGTCACGCCCGCACCCTTGGTGATACCGGACAGGTCGATCTTGTCCGAACCGGAGGTGAAGTCGAAGATCTTGTCCGCAGCCCCTGGCTTGGAGTCGGAACTGGCACCGTACACGAAAGTGTCGCTGCCAGCGCCGCCCCACAGCTGGTCTGCACCGCCGCCGCCGTAGATGAGGTCGTTGCCGGCCCCGCCCTTGATGGTGTTGGCAACCTGGTTACCAATGATCAGGTCGTTACCCGAACCGCCGAACGCGTTCTCGATGGTGACGCCCTTGGCGATGGACACGTTGCCCACCAGGCCGCCCACATCAGAGAACGAGGTGGCAGTGAGGTTGATCTTCTGGTTCTGGGTGAAACCGGAGAAGTCCAGGGTGTCGTTGCCGCCACCGTCCCATACCGAAAACACCAGCTTGTCGGCATTGGAAGTGGCGCTGAGGAAATCACGCCCGGTGTTGGAGTTGAACCCGTAGGTGGTGTCAGTGGCGCGGGTGTTGAAGTTGGCACCGTAGAGCTTCTGGATCGCCGCAATGTCGTCGATCAGCGGGCCGGAAGCGTAAGCCTCGACGCCGCCTTTGCTGAAGTTCTGGTTGGTGTTGCTCTCGCTCCAGTAACTCATGAGGCTATAGCCACGCGTGTCCTGTCCATAGGTTGCGTCGTTATAGGTCGGGTTGCCGTTCCCGGCGTTGTAGTCGCCAGGGTGAGCCAGGCCCAGGGTGTGGCCGATTTCGTGGGTCAGGGTCTGCCGGCCATAGTTGTTCAGGTCCGGGGTCTTGTTCGGCGTGTAGCTATTGTTGGTCAGGTACCACGAAGTGCCGTCGTAGCCTGCACCGGTACCGGGCAGGTAAGCGAAGGCCGCGGCGCCGTCCTGGCCGCTGCTGTAGTTGCCGAAGGTCATGTGGCCGTCACCGCCGGAAGCCTTTTCGGTAAAGGTCACGTTGGCAACATCCGCCCAGGATTGCATGGCCAGTGCGGCCTGTGCTTTCTGCTGGGTGTTGAATTGGCTGAACCCCGAGATGCCATGTTTGTTCATGGTGCTCTGGGTAGCCGAGGTGAGGAAGGTGTAGGTCAGATCGATCTTGCCGTTGCCATCAAAGTCCCGGTACGCAGCACCATCCCGCAGCAGCTGGGTCGCTGCCTGGTCCACGGTGTAGGACGGTTTGCCATTGACCGTGAGATTACCGCCACGGTCATACAAATGGCTGAAGCTATCGATTTGCGAGTAAGCAGTGCTGGCTTGCGCGGCAGATACAATAGCCTTGTCTTTTACTTTTGACATAAACGTACTTCCTTGTTTGCAAGTGCATCAGTCTTTGTTCGATAGGAACCTCGCGGGCGAGGATAGTCCTATCACTCACCTCTTTTGAAGGCGTAAGAAAACTGACACAACTTGAAATCTTTCGTCTACATCTATTTCCATCGCACAATTGTGACGCAGGTTCAAGTTGCGGAAGTCCCACGCAGTGTTTATTGGGGGCCGTTGCGTTTATGTGGCCGAATCGGCGCACACCACTATTTAAATATTAAATACAAGTAAAGCCGCTCTAAGCGAACGGCTCACTTGATTAATGGATCCAATATATTGTCACGGTGTCATTAGCAACATTAAAGAGCCACTATTCGCACTATTAAAGTGCGCTGTCCCCCATTACCGGGACATACTCCAGCCACACTGTTGCAGGGCTGCCAAGAGGGTTTCGCCAGCCAGGCCCGGCACCTCGACGCCGTCTTGGGTGGTCATGTCTTCACCTGCCAGAATGGCGTTGATGATCGCCTCCTCCACCGCCTCTGCCGCCGCGCTGAACAGCGGCGAAATATGGTCGTTGTTGACCATCTGCAACCCGGTGCTGAGGGGCAGGTCCTTGCGCCCATAGTCGGCTGGCGGCAAATCACGGTTGCCGGTGGCAAACGCCAGGAACAGGTCGCCGCTGGAATCCTCGGTGCCGCCACCGGTGCGCGCAATGCCGATGGACGCGCGCTGTGCCAGGCGCTGGCATTGGTGGGGCAGCAAGGGGGCGTCCGTGGCGATGATCACCACAATGGAGCCCATGCCAGGGGTGCCTCGCTCGGCAAAGGGCGAAGCAATGCCCATCAAGTGACGGCCCACCGGGTAGCCATCGACCCGCAGCTCCTGGCGCTTGCCATGGTTGGCCTGCACCAGTACGCCGACAGTCCAGCCGCCCTGCTCTGCTGGCAACCGCCGTGACGCCGTGCCGATGCCGCCCTTGAACTCGTGGCAAATCATGCCGGTACCACCGCCCACCGCGCCTTCCTGCACCGGGCCGCTTTCGGCCTGGTCCAGAGCCTGGCGCACATGCTCTGGGCGCACGTGCTGGCCCCAGATATCGTTGAGCAGGCCATCGTAGGTTTCCATGACCACCGGCATGCACCAGTACACCGCAGGGTCCGCCAGGCGCTCGCGCTCCAGGGCGATCAGGCTGTCGCGCACCACCCCGATACTGTGGGTGTTGGTGATGGCCATCGGCGTGGTCAACAGCCCCGCCTCGCTGATCCACTCAAGGCCCGTGGCGTCGCCGTTACCGTTGAGCACGTGGTAGCCGGCAAAACACGGTTGCTGCCGCGCTTCCCCGGCTCGCGGCTGGACCAGCGTGACGCCGGTGCGCACCTGCTTACCGTCAACACAGGCCTTGACCGTCGAGTGACCGACGCGAACCCCGGGAACATCGGTGATGGCATTCAATTCGCCGGGCATGCCCAACCCCAACGTAATGCCCAATTGACGTGCACGCATACCCACTCCTTACAGTTTCTGGAACGCCGGACTCAACCGGCCACTGATGCAATACAAGATCACCGACAGGGCCAGCAAGCCGATGATAATCATGATGTCGCGTACCGAGGCCTCCAGGATCAAGGTGACCAGCAGGTAACCGGCACCCAGTACCGCCAGCAATGCCGGCAGCGGCCATAACGGCATGCGATAGGGATGCTCGCGATCACGCAGCAGCACCCGGCTCATCAGCGCGCTCAGCGCCACTACCAGGTACACCAGCATGATCAGCAACACGCTGAACGAGGTCAGGTCGGCCAGGTTAGAACTGAAGCTCAACAGCGCCGAGGGTATCGCCAGGAACAGCGTCGCCAGCCACGGCGAGTCCCAGCGCGGGTGAATACGCGTGAACAGCTTGTTGATACTCGGCGTCCACAGCGCATCGCGACCGCTGCTGAACACCACGCGGCCAATCTGGATCACGATGGCAACGATGGCGTTGAACACCGACAGGAAAATCCCGGCACTCACCAGCCGCGACAAGGTTTCATTGCCATGACTGGTCAACAGATAGCCGATCGGGTCGGGGCTGCTGATCATTGCGCTCAGGGACGGCGCGCCGATCAACAGCGCAGTGATCGGCACCAACTCGATGACCACCACCAACCCCAACGACCATAGCACCGCCTTGTGCACGCCCTTGCCGCCGCACTTCATGTCTTCGGCCAGCAACACCGCCGGGCCGTAGCCGTTGAACGAGAACAGGCCGATGCCGACGGCGCCGATCACCAAGGCCCAGGGTGCCAGGTGCAACACGCCGTTTTCGACGATCTGCGGCTGCAACAACACACTGGCCGGTTGCACCGGGTTACCGAAGCCGATCACCACAATCACCAGCAACGCCGCCACTTCCAATAGCAGGCAGGTGCCGGTGATCCAGGCGTTGAGCTTGATGTTGAGGATGCCCAGGGCGTAGCTGCACACCACGATCACCAGGGCGACGGTTTGCGAATCGAATGTCGTGCCGAGAGCGTTATTCAGGTAAGTCGCCGCACCGGTCGCCAATACCGGCGGGATAAACAGCAACATCACCAACACCGTCAGGAAGGTGGCGTAACCGGCCATGCCACCAAACACGCGCTTGGCATACACATACTCGCCACCGGCGCTGTTATGGGCGCGGCCGAGTTCGGCGTAACAGAAGGCGAACATCAACGCGAGCAACGCCGCCATCACAAACGCCAGGAACACGCCACTGCCCGCCTGCTGGATGGCAAACGGGGCGATCACGAAGACGGAACTGGCCGGCGTTACCGCTGAAACGGTAATCGCCACGACATCAAAGACGCTCAGGGTGGGCTTGAGCACGCCATCGGGCGCGGGGGTGGCACTCATATCGTTATCCTCTGTCGTTGTTTTTGGTGTGAGGCAGAAACGAAAAATGATTGTTCCTCGGGATATGCTTCCCGTTGGACAGTGTCGACGTTATCGGCTGGTGGGGCTGCCGGCCAATTCCCCTATTGGCGTACTCCCCTTGACGGTGCCCTGCAGAAGCCTAACCCTTGGCCGATCATTTGAGGGTGGGGATGTTGAGATGAGCCTGTTCCGGGAAATCGGTATGCACGCGGGGTTGGGCCGCACCCTGTCACAGATCGGCACCGAGCGGTTCTGGAAGCAACTGGTGCTGTTATTGCACCAGTGCTTGCCCTTCGATAATGCCCTGGCGATTTTCTACCCGCTGGATGGCCCGCCCCAGGCCCTGGAGGAGTACGACGCCCAACCCAGCAGCAAGCCGGCGTCAATGCTGGTGTACCTCAACGGCCTGTACCTGCTCGACCCGTTTTACCAGGCTTGCCGCGAAAACTATGCCAGCGGCGTATACCGCCTGGAGGAAGTGGCGCCGGACCATTTTCGCCAGAGTGAGTACTTCCTCAATTACTTCCACGACAATGTGCTGGAAGACGAAGTGCAAGTGATCCTGCAACTGCCCGGCGTGGGCACGCTGTCGCTGTCGCTGGGCATGCAGCGGCGCTTCAGCTTCGAAGAAACCGGGCTGTTGACCACGCTGTCGGCGTGGGTGTTGCCGCTCATGCACCAGCATTGGCAGCAAAGCACCCAGCGGGCACCGGCCATGGACAGCCAGATTCGCGATGCCCTGAGTCATTTCGGCAGCGGTGTGCTGTCGGACCGCGAGCTGGAAATCGCCCGGCTGGTGTTGCGAGGGTTCTCCTCCAAGGCCATGGCCGAACGCTTGAAGATCTCGCCGGACACCGTAAAAGTGCACCGCAGGCATCTGTACGCCAAGCTGGACATTTCGTCGCAGCCCGAGTTGTTTTCACTATTCATCCAGTCATTGGGGCATGACCTGGAGAACCCATAAACCTCATTCGAGCTGAAAGCGTGGTTGGCGCCTGTCAACGCCCCGTCCGTATGGTATTCCATACCCGAGTACGCACCCGGTCGATATTCAACGGCATGGCTTGCAGTGCAAACAGCTTGCCCATCATCTCCGGGCTCGGATACACCTTGGTGTCGGCCTTGATCGCCGGGTCTACCAGGCTGTCGGCCGCCGCGTTGCCGTTAGCGTAGTGCACGTAGTTGGTGACACTCGCCATCACGTCGGGGCGCAGCAGATAGTTCATGAAGGCATAGCCGGCTTTCTCATCCGGCGCGTCGGCGGGCATGGCGACCATGTCAAACCAGATCGCCGCGCCTTCCTTGGGAATGTTGTAGCCGATATTCACGCCGTTCCTGGCTTCCTTGGCGCGGCTTTCGGCCTGCAGGATGTCGCCGGAGAAACCGACGGCTACACAGATATCGCCATTGGCCAGGTCGGCGGTGTATTTCGAGGAATGAAAATACGCCACGTAAGGCCGCACTTGCATCAGCAGGGCTTCGGCCTTCTTGTAGTCCTCGGCTTTTTTGCTGTGGTGCGGCAAGCCCAGGTAATTGAGCGCGGCCGGCAGCAATTCGGGGCCGTTGTCGAGGATGGCGACCCCGCACTTTTGCAGCTTGGCCATGTTTTCCGGCTTGAAGATCAAGTCCCAGGAGTCCACCGGGGCGTTGTCGCCGAGTACCGCCTTGACCTTGTCGATGTTGTAGCCAATGCCGGTGCTGCCCCACAGGTACGGAAAGCCGTGAGCATTGCCAGGGTCGTTGTTTTCTACGGCCTTGAGCAGCACCGGGTTGAGATTTTTCCAGTTGGGCAGCTGGCTCTTGTCGAGCTTTTTAAGGGCGCCGCCCTGGATCTGCCGAGCCATGAAATGGTTGGAGGGAAACACCACGTCGTAACCCGATTTACCGGTCATCAGCTTGCCATCGAGGGTTTCGTTGCTGTCGTACAGGTCATAGGTGAAACCGATGCCGGTGTCTTTTTGGAAATTCCTGGTGGTGTCCGGTGCGATGTAGTCCGACCAGTTATAGATCTTCACGGTCTCGGCAGCCTGGCTGATAGTAGCCAGCAACATCAAGGGCAACAGGGCAATGGCTTTCATGGTTCGATTTCCTGGCGGTTTTAGGGCTGTTTTTATGGCAGGCGATCAAGGATCAAAGCGTTACAGAATCAGGACGTAGGTCTTGCGCACGGTTTCCTGGATATCCCAGATACCGGTGCTATTGGCTGGCAACATCAGTGCGTCACCGGCTTGTATGTGCAGGGTTTCCCCGTTGTCAGGCGTGAAGGTGCAGCGCCCTTGGATGAAATGGCAAAACTCCTGGGACTTGATCTGCCGACGCCAGCGCCCCGGGGTGCAGGCCCAGATGCCGGTCTCGACCCCGTCGTTGCGCTCCACGCTCAGGGTCGAGGCCACGGCGATGGGCGCGCCCAGGGGCACCGCCACCGGTGATGAATCTGGCAGAGCGGTGTTCAGCGTGTCTTTGAATTGCGTAATGCTCATGGGTTTTCCCCTGTGGGTGGAACGAGTCAGTGCATGAAGCCTTCCATGAAACCGGCAACGCCGGTTGCCAGCTTGCGGCGCCAGGGCGGGGTGTTGGGGTTGGCCAACACCTGGTCTTCATGGACAAAACTGCGAATGATCGCGTTGTAACCCAGCCAGCGGCACGGCTCCGGCTCCCAGGCCTTGAGCGCCTGGAGTCCGCCTTCGCGAATCACCCAGGGTTGTCGGGTCAACGGGGTGTCGCGGCCCAGGATCAAGTCGGCCAGGGTACGGCCGCCGAGGTTGGTGGCGCCCACGCCCTCCCCGCCATAACCGCCGGACAATGCGATGCCAGTGGCGTGGTCACAGAGCATGTGCGGACGAAAACGGCGCGACATGCCCAGGTTGCCGCCCCAGGAGTGGGTAATCCTGGCCTTTTTCAGCTGTGGGAAGAGTTCACCAAACAGGTAGCGACGCAACTCTACTTCGCTGTCCGTCAGGTCGAAGTTGTGCCGTAACTTGCCGGCAAATTGATAGCCACCACGGGCGCCGAACACCAGGCGATTGTCGGCCGTACGCTGGCCGTAGGTGACTTGTCGGCTGCTCTCGCCAAAGGCCTGGCCCTGGCTGAGCCCGATGCCCTCCCAGGTGCTGGCCGGCAGCGGTTCGGTGGCGACGATCAAGCTCTGCACCGGTAACTGGTAGCGGCCCAACGGCGGCAAGGTATTGGCGTAACCCTCGACAGCAGGCACCACCCAGGCGGCGCGCACGCAGGCCTTGGCAGTGCGCAGGCTGCCGGACTGCCAATGGGTCACGGGGCTGTTTTCGTAAATGGTCACGCCCAGGCTTTCAACCGCCCGCGCCAGGCCACGCACCAGCTTCGCCGGGTTGATCGTCGCGACGTGGGGGGCATAGATGCCGCCATAAGGCTTGGCAATGCGGACCTGCTCGGCCAATTGCTGCGGGCTGAGCCAGCGGTAGTCGTCTTCGGTGAGGCCCTGGGCGTACAGCTTGTCCAGATAGCGGCGCAGGCTGCCTTCCTGCTCGGGGTAGCGTGCGGCGCAATACAAGGCGCCGCCTTTGCGGTAGTCGCAGTCAATGCCTTCGCGGACCAGCACCTGTGCCACTTCATCAGGAATGCCATGCAAGAGGTCAAACGAAGCGCGACGCTGCTGGGGGGCAAGCTCAGCCAGCAGACGGTCTTCTCCCAAGAGGTTGCCCATCAACCAGCCACCATTGCGCCCGGATGCACCGAAACCGGCCGTTTGCGCCTCGATGATTGCAATTTTCAGCTCAGGGGCCTGGCGCTTCAGGTAATAGGCGGTCCACAGGCCGGTATAGCCGGCGCCGATAATCGCCACATTGACGTCCAGGTCGTGCTCCAGCGACGGGCGCGCTACCAGCGGGTCGTCCAACTGGTCCATCCATAAACTGATACTGCGCCATGCCGGCATGCCAGGTTCCCCTACCTCGGTTCGATAGGGCCGATCCTAGAGTGCAGCGTCAGGGGCTGTCTTGCGCGCGTGCACGCACAGAAATTTGTTTGAGGTACGCCTTGGGCGATTGCCCGGTGTGCTGGCGAAAAACGCTGTAGAACGCCGAGAGTGAATTGAAACCGGCGGCAAAGGCCAACTCATCGACTTTGACCGGCGCGGTGGCGTGATCCAGCGCGGCCAGTACATGCTGGAGTCGCGCCTGGTTGACGTAGCGATAGAAGCTCTGCCCCAGCACCTGGTTCAGCAGGTAGGACATCTGGTTGCGACTGTAGCCACAGGCCTTGGCGACCCGCTGCAGGTCCAAGTCCGGGTCCAGGTACGGCTGCTGACGCTCGAAATATTGTTGCAGGTCATTGGCCATATAACCCAACTGCTGGGGCGACAAACCCAGGCGGCTGACCGTGGTACGCAGCGCCTGGGTCGGTTGCTCGTGCACCAGGGACGCATATTCATGCACCCGCCAGATCAACCCGTCGCGCACCGTAATGGCCTCACTGGTACGAAACGACACCAGGCCCTGGCCGCCACGCAAGGTAATGCGGTACTGGATAAACGCGGTATCGCCATCGGCTCGGATGCGATCAGTGTGCTCAATCGCTTCATCTGCCTCACGGGGCATGCTGGCCTGCAAGTACTCGCGCAACTCGGCATAGCCCACCACACGGTTCTGGAAGAAATCGTGGTACTGGATCTCGGGGTGGTAGTAAGCCATCACCCCGTCCAGATCGCGATGTCGCCAGCACAGGTGATGGCGCAGCACCAGCGCGCCGGTAGCGTGGGAATTGTGACACTCATCGTCTGGAGCGATGTCGGACATATCGGGCTCTACGGCGGAGAAAATGCTCGAGAATGCCGAACTTTACCCTTCCCTTCAATGGTCAGATCGAGCGTCTGACTAATGGCCTTTTGCCTATTCCTTTGTAGGACATGATCTATATCAAAACCAGGCGAAAGAACCGCCGAACGGGCCGAAAAAAGTCACCTTGCAGTTGCGAACGAATGCTATTTTTAAGCCCTTAGCTGTCATGACCAGTGAAGGTCCTGGCCCCTGCCGCGAGCTAAAGGAAGCGCTCAATGAACAAGGTGGGCAACATGAACAAAGTGACATTTCCCAACGCCTGCCAGCTGATGCGCTGGCATTTTCACCCGATGGGCTTCGAGGGCAGCATGGACGCCCCCGGCAGCATGATCGCCCGCCTGTTCGACCGGGCCAGCGGCGAGACATTGATCGCCATCGCGGGGATCCCGTGCGCTACGGTGATGAACGCGGCTGATGTGGAGCGCATCATCGAGGCCGTGGAGGATGAATTGGAGAGTTTCGTGCCGCCGGTTTCGTTGCGGGCGTGAGGCGGCAATAGCGTAATAACGCCCACTTTGACGGTAACCACGATGCGAAGCGAGCCGCTCTTGATCTTGATCTCAGGCACCCCGTTAAACCACGCTGGCCGAACGCAGGCTTGAATTCGTGGGTAACCCGGCAGGACGCCGGGTTAGCCGCCCCGCGCCATGGATGGCGCGTGGCGGCGGCCCACGGATTCAAGCCTGCGTTCGGGCACACCGAGCCTAGGCGAGGTGCCGAGTGGTGGGGCGAAGGCCTTTTGGTTACTTTTGGGCCTTTCCAAAAGTGACCCGCTGTTGAGCGGAACCCTAAGTGGCCGTTACCGCAGGAATGGATATGTACACAATCCAATTGTGCTGACTGTCAGGCCGCAATCGCAGGCAAGCCAGCTCCCACATGTTCGACCCCGTGTTGTCAGGTAGAGACGCGTCGGCGTCGGGCCTTCATCGAAGGTCAGCCAGCCCCCTTCACTGCACGCTGATCATCAAAAAACACCTTCCTGCCATCCACCCGCTCAGACGCCCTGGGCACATTCACACCCTGGCCTTCCGGCTTTTCCACATACCAATAACAATGGCTGACCGCCCGGGTAATCCCCACATAGGCCAGTCGCAACACTTCGTCTCTCTGGGCATTGTCATAAGGCTCGCTGTCGCCATCCTTACCCAAGCCCGCCATGCGATACACCTGGTTCTTGTACGGCGAGCTGGTGACATGCTGACAATCGCCCAGCAAAAATACCGCGTCCGCCTGCAGCCCCTTGGCACTGTGATACGTCAGCTGTTTCAACCTGCGCGCCTGAGGCGCCAAGCTAGAATCCACATTAACTACAGACTGAATATGCTCGCCAATCAATAACTTATCGCTACTTCTTCGATAAAGCATCAGGATTGAATCGCCCCGCTGATAATGCTCCAGCAACCGCTGCGCCAGTGCCGCGTCGTCACGTTCCAACACCGTTACGGGCACCAGCGCCTTGGGCTCGCCACTGGCCCTGGCCTTTTTGCCGGGGATGGCCGGCGCGCTACGGACGATATGTTCGGCAGCGTCGATGATGTGCTGGTGGCTGCGGTAGTTCTCCCCCAGCATCACGCGGGTGGTGCTGGGCGAAACGAACTCCTTGTTGAACTCCATGAAGTACTTGGGCGAACTGCCACGCCAGCCGTAGATGGATTGCCAGTCGTCCCCCACGCACAGCAACGATGAGCGTTGCGCACCGCGCCCGACGTGCATGGCCGGCCCACGGCTGCGAATTTCCCGCAGGCTGGCGCGGATCCAGGACACGATCTGCGGCGATACGTCCTGGAATTCATCGATCATCAGGTGCGACATCGGCCGCAGCAAGGGATCACTCAGCAGCTTGAGGTTCTCAGGGGTGTTTTCACCAAACAGGGAAAACATCCGGTTGTAGGTCATGATCGGCGGCGACTGCTCCAGCAGGTGATCTTCCAGCGCCTTCCAGAAGATGCTCAGGGCCTCGAAGAACAGCCGGTCCGGGTCGTCCTTGGCGAAGCTCATCTGGCCAACCGCCGTAGGCACATCCAGGCCGAGGTTCTCGATAAACCCGGCCGCCATGACAAAACTGTCCAACAGGGGGGCCGAAGCGAGTTCACCTTTAACCTTGTAATCAAAGCCCGGCCCGGCCGTGGCATCGCCACCCAGGCTGCTCAAAAGACGCTTTGAAGATTCGTAATTATCCAGCCATATCAGTGGCTTATTACAGAAAGCTTGAAACAACGTGCGCTTTACCGCCCATTCCGCGCGCACCGAGAGTTTCGAGTTCGGCCGACTGATTTGAGAATTTTCGCGCCCATCGAACCCCAGCACCACCCAGGCATCCAGCTCCCGGATGTAGCCGTGGCAATGAAATTGCCCGCCGTTGATTTCAAAGGTCTGACGGCTGGGTTCGATGCCCTTGATCGGCCAGGCACCGGCGCGAAACCATAGGTCTTCGATCACATCACAGAGTTCTTCATCGCGCTTGGCCGCCAATTCAGTCACGGCCATGCGCTTTTGCACGTCCGGATGATCGCGTTCTAGCTCTTTGAGCTGGAGACCATGACGGGCCAAGGGGGCAATCAACTCGCGAAAACGCTGATGGCGACCATACAAGCGGTGATAACAAGCGTTCATCTGCTGCCGCTGGGCGTCACTGATACGCAGGTCGAAGGCGTTGCTGTCGGCGTCTTCAAAACCATCGCTGAGGTTCTCAAAAGCCTGCAGCCGTTCAAAGCCCGGCAGGCTGCGCACCATGGGCAGGATGCGCGAGTGAAAGGTGCGCACCACCGCCTGGGCTTCCTTGCTGCCAAGGGGTTGGCCCCACAGGCTGAGAATTTCCATAAGTTTGTTGATGAAGTCCTTGCGCGACTCGCGGGTGAACGTCACCACCGTCATCGAACTCAGTTCAAAGCCCAGGTAATGGCTGAGCAGCAGGATGCGCAGCACCAAGGACGTCGACTTGCCGGCGCCGGCACCCGCAATCACTGAGGTCGAGGGGGTGTCGCTGAAGATCATCTTCCATTGCGCCGCGCTTGGCTGCGCATGGGCTGGCAGCAGGCGCGCGACATCGGCCTTCATGCGCTTCTTCACCTCTGCAGTGAGCGGCAATCGCCAGTCGTCGAACAGGCTGTCATCTATGCCTGGTGCGCTGTGCTCATCAGGGCGAAAGTCACGAATCAGCAGGACTTGCCGGCCTTCCTCGATGCCATCAGCCTTACCCTCGCGGTAACCGTATTCAACGCCCGCCTCATGCCCACTGCGAAAACCGTCGGCCTGGCCATGTAACCAGGAAAACCTGTGCTGCGCGCGCAAACGGGTGAGGCCATGGCCGAACAGGCGCGCGGCCAGCCGTTTCAACAGCGGCATTTCAGCCAAGGGGCGCAGTTCGGGGGGCAGATCAGGCTGTTGTTGCGACACGCGGACTCCTGCGGTGAGCTTGTTTTGACCAAGGCGCCATGGTCGCCGGAAACGCCGCTCAGTTCCAGCCAATTGCTTTGCTGTCATGCAGTTAGGCGATGAAGTGAAAGTGAACACCGGGAATAATCATCGAAAAAACGGATCATAAACCGGCATTTTTTACGCTTTTTATCGATCATGCGCTGCGGGATGATGGGCTCATCAACAGGAGACGATCATGCTTGAACTTCGACCTTTCACCAGCCTGGGCGGCGCCCACCATGGCTGGCTTGACGCTCATCACCACTTTTCCTTTGCCGAATACCACGACCCCCAGCGCATGCACTGGGGCAACCTGCGGGTGTGGAACGACGACATCATCGCCCCCGGCAGCGGCTTTCCCCAACATCCGCACCGCGACATGGAAATCATCACTTATGTGCGCGAAGGCGCCATCAGCCATGCCGACAATCTGGGCAATAAAGGCCGCACCGAAGCCGGCGATGTGCAGGTAATGAGCGCGGGAACCGGCATTGCCCACAGCGAATACAACCTGGAGGCCACGCCAACCAAGATCTTTCAGATCTGGATCATTCCCAATGAAGCCGGCTTGCCACCGTCCTGGGGCGCCAAACCGTTTCCGCAAGGCAACCGCGAGGGCTTTGTGACGCTGGCCAGCGGCAAGGCTGGCGACAGTGAAAGCTTGCGGATTCGTGCCGATGCACGCTTGGTGGCCGCGAACCTGAAGGCCGGGGAAAGCGCGGAGTACCGGTTGGACAGCGGTCGCCGTGCCTACTTGGTGCCAGCCACGGGCGTGATTGACGTCAATGGTGTGCGGGCACAGGCACGAGACGGTGTGGCGGTTGAGGATGAACAAGTGTTGCGGGTGACCGCAATCGAGGACAGCGAAATCGTGCTGGTGGACCTGGCCTGATCATGTAGGAGCGAGCTTGCTCGCGAAGAACTCACCGGCACCGCGTTCACTCAGGAAGCACGCGTTATCGTTGACGTTTTTCGCGAGCAAGCTCGCTCCTACATACAGTGTGAGTTATTGGCTGATCGCGCCGTCAACCAACACCTGCGCCTCCTCCACCAGTTGCTTGAGGTGTTCTTCGCCAATGAAGCTCTCGGCGTAGATCTTGTAGATGTCCTCCGTGCCCGAGGGCCGTGCGGCAAACCAGCCGTTTTCGGTCATGACTTTCAAACCGCCAATTGCCTGGTTGTTGCCCGGCGCATGGCTGAGGATCTGTTGAATGCTCTCCCCGGCCAATTGCGTGGACGTCACCTGCTCCGGTGACAGTTTGCCCAACAGGGCTTTTTGCGCGGGAGTGGCCTTGGCATCGACGCGAATGGCGAACGGCTCACCCAGGGCATCGGTCAAGCCACGGTAGATCTGGCTTGGGTCCTGGCCTTTGCGCGAGGTCATTTCCGCGGCCAGCAAGGCCGGAATCAGGCCGTCCTTGTCGGTACTCCACACGCTGCCGTCCTTGCGCAGGAACGAGGCACCGGCGCTTTCTTCGCCGCCAAACCCCAACGAACCTTCAAACAAGCCATCGGCAAACCATTTGAAGCCTACCGGCACTTCGTACAGGCGACGGCCGATGCGCGCCGCGACGCGGTCGATCAGGCCGCTGCTGACCACGGTCTTGCCCACGGCCGCATCGACACGCCAGTCCGGGCGGTTCTGGAACAGGTAGTCGATGGACACCGCCAGGTAGTTGTTGGGCGCCAGCAACCCACCGGAAGGCGTGACGATGCCGTGGCGGTCGTGGTCCGGGTCGCAGGCGAAGGCAACGTCGAAACGCTCCTTGAGACCGATCAGGCTTTGCATGGCATAGCTGGAAGACGGGTCCATGCGAATCTGGCCGTCCCAGTCGACGCTCATGAAGCGGAAGGTTGCGTCGACCTCGGTATTCACCACCTCCAGGTTCAAGCGGTAGTGCTCGGCAATCGCCGACCAGTAGCGCACCCCTGCTCCGCCCAGTGGGTCCACGCCCAAGCGCAGGTCGGCGCTGCGGATCGCGTCCATGTCGATCACATTGATCAGGTCGGCCACATAGCTGTTGAGGTAGTCATGGCGATGGGTGGTGTCGGCCTTGAGCGCCTGGGCGTGAGTGATGCGCTTGACCCCGGCCAGCTTGTTGGCAAGCAGTTCGTTGGCCTTGGCTTCGATCCACTTGGTGACATGGGTATCAGCCGGGCCACCGTTAGGCGGGTTGTACTTGTAGCCGCCACTTTGCGGCGGGTTGTGGGACGGTGTAATCACAATACCGTCCGCCAGGCCGCTGGTACGGCCACGGTTGTAGCAGATGATGGCGTGGGAAATCGCCGGCGTCGGCGTGTACTCGTCGCCCTCGGCCAGCATGACGTGCACGCCGTTGGCCGCCAGTACTTCCAAGGCGCTGGCACCGGCTGGCGTCGACAATGCATGGGTATCCAGGCCGACAAACAACGGGCCGGTAATGCCCTGCGCTTCGCGGTACAGGCAGATGGCCTGGCTGATAGCCAGCACATGCCACTCGTTGAAACTCAGTTCGAACGAACTGCCACGGTGCCCGGAGGTACCAAAAGCCACGCGCTGAGTGGAGATCGCTGCATCAGGCTGGCCGGTGTAATAGGCCGTGACCAGTCGCGGGATATCCACCAGCAACTGGGCTGGTGCCGGCTTGCCCGCAAAAGGACTGATAGTCATGCATAAACCTCGCAAAGAAGGATTCGGAAAAAATGACAGTTTACTGGGACTTGGACTACTGCGCGACGGTATCGATCCGACGGTCTGAAGAGAAATTTCATACGCTACATCCTGATCGGCTGTCAGGCCGCTATCGCAGGCAAGCCGGCTCACACATTGGATAGTTGTAGGAGCGAGCTTGCTCGCGAAAAACTCACAGGCGCCGCGTTTATTCAGGCAGCGCGCGTTATCGTTGACGTTTTTCGCGAGCAAGCTCGCTCCTACTCGGTCTGCGCCTGCAGGAGCGTCTGCGCCAGCGTATCCAGGGCGATGTCCAGGTTGGGATGGCCGCTGAAGGTATGGCTCAAGCGCATATGCTGGTGATGCAAACCACTGAGGCTGAACAGTTCGCCTGGGGCAATCACCACCTGCTGGGCGAGCATGCGCTGAAACACCAGGCGCATATCCACCGGCGCCGTCGACTGCAACCAAAAACTCGCCCCGGCCACGGGCATGCGGTAATGCACACACCCTTGCATACGCGCATCCAAGCGGTGACTCATGGCGTGCGCCTGCTCATGCAGGCGCTGGCGCAGCGTGTGAAGGTGCTGGTCGAACCGACCGCTTTCGTACAGCCGCGCAATGGCGCGTTGACGAATGGCGGACAGTCGAAACGAACGCAGCAAGAACTGGCGTTGCAATTCATTGCTCATCTGCCGCGCCAGCAGGTAACCAAAGGGCGCTTCCGGGCCCAAAACCTTTTCGAACGAAGAAAACACGATCAGCCGCTCTGGGTTGACCAGGCTGCGCAAGGCCGATCCGGGCGGCGCAAAGCTCAGGTCACCAAAGGTATCGTTCTCCAGCAACCAGCAGCCGTGCTGGTCGAGCAGACGCGCTACGTGCAGCCGCTCGGGGTCGGTCATGGCGTTACCCGAAGGCATGCTGACCACGGATGAGAGCAGCACGAGGTGCACCGGTTCATGACGCAGCAGGTGCTCCAATGTGGTCAAGTCCGGGCGACCGTCGGCACGCCAGGGCCATTCAATGACCCGCACGCCAGCGGCCTGTAGCAGGCGCAGGACCAGGTAATCGCACGGCGATTCAACTACCACCACCGTGCCTTTAAGGTCCAGGGCGTCAACGAGGATTTCCAGGACGCCCTGAAGGTCGGCACCGATATACACCTCATCAGCTTGCCAACAATGGGTGGGCGACGCGGTATAACGGGCTGCCAATGCAGCACGCAACTCCCACACGCCACAAGGTTGCGACGGTTGCAGATGATGGGGATACCGGCGCACCAGTTGGCGCTCCAGCGCCAGCAACGCGCCATCGAGGGACCCCAACAGCGCCGGTTCATCATTGCTGAGCACAACCATCGCCGGGCGCCGGGCGGCTGTATACAAGCGCTCGAGCAAGTCCGTACCCGCCATGATGGGCATGGTTGCGGCCACGGGCCAGGCGAAGTAGCCGGACTTGGCCACCGAGTACACTCGCCCTTCTTTTTCCAACAGCGAGTAAGCGTACTGAATCGTCGAGATTGACACGTTCAACCGCGTCGCCAACTGGCGCAGGGACGGTAGCTTGACCGGTGCTTCCCGGCTGACTTCATTGATCAGGTTGATCATGTAGCGATACACCGCCTGATAGGCAAAGTCTGCCTGTCGCTCTCCCCTCAGGTTCATCGCTGATCACCAGTTTCCATAGGTGAATACACGCGACTAGCGTCCCGACATTTGAGTGATACGAGCCTTGGACCGCTTGAAACGAGGTTCACATACACGCGCACTGCGTTTGCCCGGCAGCGGGCATTTGCGGTACAGATGCTGCAACAACGGCAGCGACAACCCACTGATATCCGTCAGCCACTGGTGCAGCATGTCCGCGACGGGCTTGCCCTGCAGGGCCTTGTGGAGCTCGGGGAGCGCTACCAGCATGCCGGGATGGCATTGACGCAGGTAACCCTCCAGACGTTCGCCATGCTGGACGAAGGGCGCGAACACCAGGCAGGTCAATTGGCTTTCGTCCAGGCCAGAGAACGCCTGAGCACAAGCTGTAGCCAATAGCTGGCCCTGCAGAGCACACGCTTCGGTGATCAACGCAACAGGCACCTGTCTTCGATGCAGGTAGTCCGCCGCCTGACGCAGGAACCCTTCGACGCCATGTTCGTAGGAGAGTTCGCGCAGGCACTGGGCCTGCAACCCATGCAAATGCGCAATGAGCAAAGGGTTGGGGTAAGCAGGATGGCTGAAGTGGAACTCGAATGGGTCCCGCTTGTGGGCGAGGAATTGAGTGAGCAGTGGCGCGTGGGCAACGTCCACGTCGTCAAGCAGGTCGGCAATGCCGATATATGCCACATGACGGTGCCCGCCCCGGCCAGGACTCTCAGCGCCTGCGTAGTGCTCGCCATACAGGTGGCGGTAGCAACCGACACTCCATTCCTCCATGCGTGCAAACCATGCACTGAGCGACGATGGGTTACCAGGTGCGAATGTCAGGCCGGTTGCCAAGGCGCTTTTTTTCAGCCACGCGATATATTGGCTTTGCTTGCGCACCGAGTCGCCGCTGACCAGAGCATGCACACCGCCGCTCCAGGTGGCGACCCGCTGGTAGAAATCGCCGAGGGCCAAAAAAGTGTCGTTGCACAGGGTGGCGCGAATGTCGCCGGACGTCAGGTGCCCGATCATCAGCTTGTTGCGCCGGCTCACTTCACGCCCGGCACTGGCCGCAGGCCGTTGATGATTGAAGGGCAGCACTTCCTGGTTTTCCACCATCAACAGTTCCACCCGTGGGTCATCGTGGAAAAATAGCGCGCCGTAGCCGTGGTGCAGCGAATCGAGCGTGGCCTGAGTCATACCCGCGTGCCGCAACGTGGCCACGCGCAAATGAAAAGTCTTGGGTGCGCGCCCAGCAATGGTCAGTTGCGCAGCGCGCAGCATCGCCAAGGTGTAGCTGCTGACTGCGCCGCCGCCGTGCCCGATCAGTACTTTGTAATTCCCCACTTGCTCCATGCCACCGGCGGCCACCACGATTCGCTGGATCAGCAATTGAAGCACCGTACGTTCAGCACGGGTAAAGTGCCCCACTAAACGTTGCAAAACTTGCTGGTAAACATAGCTCATGGCTTGTTCGTGAATAGTGCTCATCGTTCTACTACCTGAGTTGAAATATTAGTTTCGAGCAACTACCACACAGGAGCGCTCGACCTATTACACTTGTAGGCTTGTCATCCGTTGCGCAGCACGACATGGATTCAACATTAGCACTCTGCAACAAAAGTGCAGGTACAACCAAAAGAACAGTCGAGGACTATCCCAGGACGTGAACCACGTAGCTGCGCGCCTTACAGCGCCAAAGACCGCCAGCCTTAGGAAGGCTCTGACAACGTCCTACACTGCTTTAACTAAGAAATTAGAGAAGCATCCGACAAATATTAATCATCCACTCATCCTGGCTTCTTGCAAAACGACGGGGTGCACACTTTGTACTTTTCGAAAAAAAAATCAGACCTTCGTTAGTTCCGCAAGCGCGAGATGTTAATGCCCGGCATTCAATCATGGCTCAATCCTTGAGATGACAAAGAAGGCTCAATTATCGGCACTCAAACAATGATTAACAGATACAGAACAGCGTCGAAAAGCAGTTCAGATGGCCTGCCAACCCAACTTAAATGACGCCCACACAACAGCGCCGCACTGGATTTCAGGGCGGCGTAGGGCAATAACGGTATTGTTTACGGGGCGCAGCGCCCGTGCGGCGGCTCAACCCCGGTGCGGGTTAAGCCCTGTCAAATGGCGCATTTGCCTCATCAGCTCAGGCGCCGGAGTATTCATTTGCGAATACTCCTACAGCTCAAACAGCTTCAACCTGCAACGCCACCCGTTCGCGGCAAGGGCATTCATCCATGTATCGGTGCGCTTCGACGAACTGACTGAACGGAAATACCGTGGTTTTCAGTGGGACAAGCACACGGTCGGCTGTCAGCTGGTTGATATCGCGCAACGCACGCTGCAACGCCACCTGGTCCTGGATAATGCCCAGCTCCGGCTTGCCGGTGAAGTTGCCGATACAGTGCACAAAGAACTGAATGTTCTTCTGGAACGCCGCACAGGCCGGGAACGGCGTCTGGTTGCCACCTTGCAGGCCATACAGCACCAGGCTGCCACGCGGCGCGAGGACGTCACCGAGCAGCGACATCTGCGGGCCACCCAGGCCATCGAACACCACGTCGACGCCACGGTTGTCCGTGAACTTGTTGATCTGCATCAGCAGGTCCTGTTCTTCGGTAACGATGACCTTTTCCGCCCCGAGGGACAGCAGGTATTCACGTTCAGCACTGTCTTTGGTGGCAGCAATCACCCGCACACCCAGGGCTTTGCCCAGTTGCACAAACGAAGGGCCGGCACAGTGGCTGGCGTCGGTCACCAGGGCAAACTGGCCCGGTTTGACCCGCGCCAGGTCCATATACGCAAAGTACGCGATGAGCAACGGCGTGTAATGCACGCTGGCTTCAATCGGGCTCAAGACATCCGGGTACCGGGTCAGGGCCGAACGGGGCAAGACGATTTGCTCGCCATACACCGGGTAATCATTGGGGCTCTCGGCCGGAAAACTGGCGACTTTATCGCCCACTGCCAAGTCATCCACGCCGTCGCCGAGGGCAACCACAACCCCGGCCATCTCATGGCCCAAGCCAGAAGGCAGGCGTGCATGAGAAGACGCCAGGTTCTGGCGCCACAGAATGTCGTACCAACTGATGCCGATCGCGTCGACACGCACCTGCACTTCGCCCGGTGCGGGCTGCGCGGCCGCATGCTCTTCGCATTTGAGCACCTCGGCCGGACCAAACTTGTGAAAACGGATCGTGCGGGACATCGCAAACCTCGTCAAAGTAACCTCTAATGCCATGAACTTTATCTGGGCTTTGGGGGTAAGACCACCGGTCACCATTAATAGTCGACATGCCTGTCATTGATTCCGCGAGCGAGGAACACACCTCAACTATCGTAGGAAAAATCAATTAGCCGGTGCAGAGTACCAGCCTTTCCCCGTAAGATTCATGCCGGTCATCCTTCTGAATCGAACCTCAGGGGGTTGCTACGTGACCGCTCACATCAAGTTTGCTGACTCTTCCAGGACACAAGATGAACCGTAACGACCTGCGTCGTGTCGACCTTAACCTCTTGATCGTATTCGAAACCTTGATGCATGAGCGCAGTGTGACCCGCGCCGCCGAGAAATTGTTCCTCGGCCAGCCGGCCATCAGCGCGGCGTTGTCGCGCCTGCGCGGGCTGTTCGATGATCCCCTGTTCGTGCGCACCGGGCGCAGCATGGAGCCCTCGGCCCGCGCCGTGGAAATCTTCGCCCTGCTCTCCCCGGCGCTGGACTCAATCTCCACCGCCGTCAGCCGCGCCGCCGAATTCGACCCGGCTACCAGCACCGCCGTGTTTCGCATTGGCCTGTCCGACGACGTCGAGTTCGCCTTGCTCCCGCAGTTGCTCAAACGCCTGCGCTCCGAAGCCCCCGGCATCGTGCTGGTAGTACGCCGCGTCAACTACATCCTGATGCCCGGCCTGCTCGCCTCCGGTGAAATCTCCATTGGCGTCAGCTACACCGCCGACCTGCCCGCCAACGCCAAGCGCAAGGTACTGCGCCGCAGCCTGCCCAAACTGCTGCGCGCCGACAGCGTACCGGGCTCGCTGAGCCTGGATGACTTCTGCTCACGGCCCCACGCGCTCGTGTCCTTTGCCGGCGACTTGAGCGGGTTTATCGATGAAGAGCTGGAAAAACTCGGCCGCAAGCGCCACGTAGTGCTCGCGGTGCCACAGTTCAATGGCTTGGGTACGTTGCTGGCGGGTACGGACATTCTGGCCACCGTGCCGGATTATGCGGCGGAAGCGCTGACCTCGGCGGGTGGTTTGCGTGCCGAGGATCCGCCGTTGCCGGTGCGCTCGTTTGAGCTGCACATGGCGTGGCGAGGTTCGCAGGATAATGATCCGGGGGAGCGGTGGTTGAGGTCGCGAATTCAGATGTTTTTTGGCGATCCGGAAAGTTTATAGGGACCATGTGGCAGGCTGTTTAGCTGATCATTTCTGCCCCTTCTCATCCCTGGGAAACTCATCCACTCCATTCGACGACGCGGTGCACCGAGACCTCTTGGAAGCAGTTGACCGCATCCTGGCCTTCTCCATATTGGACTCTCAGCGTGCAGATATTCATGAGCGCTACAAATCGCGAGAAACCCGTCAACCGCAGGGCTTTCTCCCGCACAACCCCATCATGCGCTGGGTGTCTTGAGGCACGAAGACCAGCGGCGCCACGATCTCCCGCACGCCCGAACTGTCGGTCAGCGGCGCGGCGTTACCCATTGTGATTTGCGACGCGGCCTTCATGACCCATGCGTCGACATTCGCGTCGCCCGAACCTGTGAGCATCGTTACTTTCGGCGTACCGCTGTCTGACGTGAAGCGATAGGACAGCCGCACGCTCTTCTTCTCGCCCGTGGCATTGACCGCTTCAAACACTTCCCGGACAGCCAGCCGCCGAGTCTGCAGCTTGAGAAAACTCGTCAGCCAGATTTGCTGATAACGTTTTATTTGGTCTTCAGTCAGCGGTTGTCCTGCCAGACGCAGACGATTCATGGCTTGCCACTCTTCGTCGCCACAGTAACGGATTGCGTCAAGATAGAGTGCCAAGGCGCCCGGCAAATCCTGCGGGCCACCCTTGCCTTCCTCCATTAAACGCCCCAGCGCCAGCACGGCATTGTTGCCAGACAGGCGATAGAACTGGCGCGCCTTGGCATAGTCCACGGGTTCACCCTCGCCGCGTTCGGCCATCTGACCCAGCAGCACATTGGTGGCCGGTTTAATCTTGGCGGACTCTACGAACAAGGCACGGGCCTTGCGAAAATCCTGATCGACGCCGTGCCCGCCTTCCTGATACAGCTTGCCCAGCATGGCCATGCAGGTGGCGTTGCCGTAACCGGCGAAGCGTTCGATATAACGCAAGTTGTCTCGGTTGAAGGGCTCTATACCAGCAAGGCCCATGCAGCGAAAGCCAACGTGGAGGGAATCGTAATCAGCAGGTCGAAGCAGGCTTTGACAGCCCGCGAGGGTGAAGAAAAACAAAAGAAGGTAGGCTGGTTTTAACATGGCGTCCGTGCGTCCTTGCGGTAAAAGCAAGGCATTATGCCAGCCTTTGAGCAGAGGTTATCGCCCAAATAGTGGCTTTTGCTGGAGGAAAGACACCCGTGCAACCACCCACTGGCACTCAGGCGCACGCGGTTACAGCTGCCGTAGAAGGGGCGCTCACGGTGGCGATCACGCCGAAGCAACCTCGTCCCGCTATATCGAATCGCAATGCCGTAGCGCTGGCTGCACTCGGTGCTGCACTGAACGAATGATGCTGACCGATAAGATCAAGAATCTCGGCCAAACCACAAAAACGATCCCTGCGAGAGAAAAACACTGAGTACCAGCGCCTGCCAGACTGGAGTCCTTCGGAAATCGCCATTGGCGATCAATCGCACACTCGATGCGAATGAGGGCAAACAAAAGCGTTATCGACCTGAAAACATTGTCCTGGAGCCCAATCAAAATGCTTTGCGGGGATCCGGATAGCCTCTTTCATTCCTGGCTTTTCAGAGGCTCGCTACCCGGCACAAGCGCTCCTTCTTGCAATTCAATCGCGGCGTAAAAGCGTATTCGGTGCCACGCCAAACGCCTTGCGAAAGGCATGGCTGAAATGCGAGAAATCAGAAAACCCAAAGTCCAGCGCCGCTTCGGACACACTGCGTACCTGGCCACGCTCGATTGCTTCTCGGCTGGCATTCAAGCGCTCTTTCCAGATCTCTGCAACGGGGGTTTTCTGGTAGCGTGCGAAGGCCCGAGTAACGGTGCGGGTGGACACATTGTGGGCTTTGGCGATGGCTTCAATCGACAGGTCCGGCTCGGTCAGGTGGCGTTGGATGTACTGCATGATGCGGCCGTAGAGGTCCATTTCCTGATGGCTGGTTTTCAGGTCCTGGAGTTCCAGGCTGATTACAAGCAGATCAAGCACAGCACTTGAGTAACGATTCGAGATGCGCTCATCCTGCAGCGACGCAGGCGTGCTCGCGGCCTGGTACAGCATTTCACGCAAGGGCACGACGCCTGGGCGCCGGTCGTCGAGGACCATCGCGGTGTACTCGGCAATACGCGGCAGGCGTTCGGTGAGCAACGCTCTGGGAATACGGATCAAGTGGTTTTCGGTACCACCCAGGCTGAAGCGAAACGCCTGGGTTGCGTCATAAAGAAACAAGTTGCCCGTCGCCAGGTTGGCTTTTCTTGAGCCTTGTTCGATTTGCCCATGGCCCTTTCGAGCGAAACCCAACCATAAATCTTCGGCCGGACCGCTGCGCAGGTGCTGCTCGGAACGCTCCCAGTAATGCAGCGGCGAAGACAGCGTACAGATGTCCAGCGCGCCGACTGAATTAAGGGTGAGCGAGCCATCAAAGCGGCTCTGGGACAAGGGTTTGCTATCGGCCGCCAGGCAATGACGACAGACCACTTCTTTCCAATAATCAAACCGACGTGTTGCAGGGACGGCAAGGGTCGAATACTGAGTGTTCGGGTTCATGACGCTGACCTCGACAACGATGCAATAGGCGCTCGAGAAGTTGTAACGTGCGGCCGATTGTCAGCCATCGAAGCAATTAACACGCCAAATGCAGTGGCAAGCCAGCTTCCACATTTGCACCGACGGGTGTCAGATAGAGGGAGGCGGCTGTCAGGCCGTCACGGGAGCAAGCTCCCTCGCCACAGGTCTCGCGCCTATGCCCGTTTAAGGGCACATCACATCACGCCATCAGCCCGTGTGCACCAGCGCAGACCACAGGTGAACCTCCGTAGCAGGACTGTCTTTGCCAACCAAGCGGTTGTCTCGCCTAACAAAGCGCGGCCTTCTCTGCCGGCCTAATTTCCACCTCGCAGCAGCTCATACCCCGCTGATGAGGCACGCCATGCATCGACACTCTGCACCACGACTGGCTGATTCCTCCTGGCTTCTGCAACGGCGCGACCTCGCGCCTGAGGAGTCGGCTTATTGGTTGATTGAATGGGGGGCCATGCAGCTACTGCACCGACGGCAGGTCGCCAAGCGCCCCCTGCCGCCGACGCGATGACGCCCACCCGTAGGCCTGAACGAAGATAACGAGGAGCTCAAGATGGAATCTGCAATCGACACACATCTGAAATGCCCACGCACCCTGTCCCGCCGTGTACCCGAAGAGTATCAACCGCCGTTCCCGATGTGGGTGGCGCGCGCCGATGAGCAACTGCAACAAGTGGTGATGGCTTATCTGGGCGTGCAATATCAAGGAGATGCCCAGCGCGAGGCGGCCTTGCAGGCTATGCGCCACATCGTCGGCAGTTTCAGCCTGGCAGAGGGCCCGCAGAACTACGATTTGACCCAGCACACCGACAGCAGCGGCTTTGATAATCTGATTGTGGTCGGGTACTGGAAAGACCCTGCCGCCCATTGCCGCTGGTTGCGCTCACCCCAGGTGAATGACTGGTGGAGTTCACCGGATCGCCTGGGTGAAGGCCTGGGTTACTTCCGCGAAATCACCGCGCCACGCGCCGAGCAGTTCGAGACGCTATACGCCTTCCAGGAAAACCTGCCCGGTGTCGGCGCAGTCATGGATGCCACCAGTGGCGAGATCGAAGAGCACGGCTATTGGGGCTCGATGCGCGACCGTTTCCCGATCTCCCAGACCGACTGGATGAAGCCCACGAGCGAGCTGCAAGTGGTCGCGGGCGACCCCGCCAAGGGCGGACGCGTCGTGGTGCTGGGGCACGACAACCTCACACTGATTCGTTCAGGCCAGGACTGGGCGGATGCCGAGGCAGACGAGCGCTCCCTCTACCTCGACGAAATTTTACCGACGTTGCAGGACGGCATGGACTTCCTGCGTGACAACGGTCAGCCGCTGGGCTGCTACAGCAACAGGTTCGTGCGCAATATTGACCTGGACGGCAACGTTCTCGACCTGAGCTACAACATCGGTCACTGGCGCTCGGTGGAGAAACTCGAACGCTGGGCTGAATCCCACCCTACCCACCTGCGTATTTTCGTGACGTTCTTTCGCGTGGCCGCGGGTTTGACGAAGTTGAGGCTGTACCACGAGGTGTCCGTGTCCGACGCCAAGAGCCAGGTCTTCGAGTACATCAACTGTCACTCGCAAACCGGCATGTTGCGCGACGCCTTGCCGCCCACAGCCTGAGCGCCCGCGGCGTTTAACAACCCGGCTTCTACCGCCTGCCACCCTTCACGGGTGGCCCGGTCCCCTGTGCGAGGAATAAACAATGAACAAGATCCACCTGCTGACTCTCTCAACCCTGTTGCCCGCCCTCCACGCCAACGCGGGTGAAGTCGCGCCTGGCGATTACGAGCAATATCCGGTCGGCGCCACTATCGGTGCGATTTATTATCAGCACGCCACTACGAACTCGGCTTACGCCAACGGACACAAGGTCAGCTCTGACTTCAGGGTGAGCTCCGACGTTGGCATCCTGCGTCTGCTCCATGTGTATGCGCTCAGCGACACAGTCACTATCGACCCGCAATTCCTCTTGCCTTTCGGGCACGTCTCCGGCGCAGGTGACGCCTCAGCACTGGGCAGTACTCGAGGCGTGGGCGACTTGATCCTCACCGCGCCGGTGAAATGGCGGTTCAACGAAGCCCGCGACACCCTCAGTATCGCCCCCTATGTGTATGTGCCTTCGGGGACGTATGACAAGGACGACGCGCTTAACCTAGGGGAGAACCGCTGGAAATTCGAACTGCAGAGCGCCTACGTCAAGCACTTCACAGAGAAATGGGCGATGGACCTGGTCGGCGGCGCGACCTGGTATGGCGACAATACGGATTACGGTGCAAATGCCGACCGCATGAAGCAGGACGTGTCCTACGCAGCGCAGATCATGGGGCGTTACATGCCGGACGCCACCACCACCTTTGGTATTGGCTTGGGGCGTACCTGGGGTGGCGAGACAAACGTCGAGCATGTCAATCAGGACAACGAACTAGGCACCACCAACTTGCGTCTCACGGCCACCAAGTTCGTCAGCCCCACCGACCAAGTGCAACTGCAATTGGGCAAAGACCTCTCGGTGGACAACGGCACCCGCGAAGACTTCCGCATGAACCTGCGCTACGCGCACATTTTTTAACGCCAGAAACTGCGACCGCGCGCCCTTGGCGCCTGGGTGTCCGGCTCAACCAAGTCGATGTCTTTCTCAACCAAGCCGCCGGCTGGATGCGCGGACTATCTTGAGCCCCAGGCTCGCTGATATTGAGCACGCAGTGCTCTTCGGCCACTTACGATAAGGACAGCCCAACCATGGCAATCGCTCGCCCCACCCTTGAACAGCTATTGGATATTTCGAGCAGCCTGCACATGCAACTCAGTGCAAAGCAAGCCGATGAATACCTGGCGCTTATGCAGGCAAGCTTCGACGCATATGACCTGGTTGACGAGCTGCCGGACTTCATCCCGCCGGTCCGTTATGAACGCAGCTCGGGCTATCGTCCCTCGGCCGCACACAACCCACTCAACGCCTGGTACTTCCGCACCGAAGTCAACGGTGCGCGCGAAGGCAAGCTGGCGGGTAAAACGGTCGCCCTCAAGGACAATATTTCACTGGCTGGTGTCCCCATGATGAATGGTGCCAAGCCGCTTGAAGGCTTCGTTCCCGCCTTCGATGCCACGGTTGTCACGCGCTTGCTGGATGCCGGCGCGACCATCCTCGGCAAGGCAACGTGCGAACACTACTGCCTGTCCGGCGGCAGCCACACCTCCGATCCTGCACCGGTGCACAACCCCTTTCGCCAGGGCTTTGCCTCGGGAGGCTCGTCTTCCGGCAGCGCAGCACTGGTTGCCGCCGGCGAGGTCGACCTGGCAGTCGGCGGTGACCAGGGCGGGTCAATCCGCATCCCTTCCGCCTTCTGCGGCACTTACGGCATGAAGCCGACCCACGGACTGGTGCCCTACACCGGCATCATGGCCATCGAAGCGACTATCGATCACGCCGGCCCCATTACCGCAAACGTGCGCGACAACGCCTTGATGCTGGAAGTCATGGCCGGCGCCGATGGGCTCGATCCGCGACAAGCCGCGCCGCAGGTCGACGCTTACAGCGATTACCTGGAACGCGGTGTCAGCGGGCTGAGGATCGGCATCCTGCGCGAAGGTTTTGAACTGGCCAACCAGGACCCACGTGTGGCCTCTTGCGTACGTCAAGCCATTGCAGCGTTTTCGCGGCTGGGCGCGCAGGTCGAGGAGGTGTCGGTGCCTGAGCACAGCATTGCCGGTTCGCTATGGCACCCCATCGGCTGTGAAGGCTTGATGATGCAGATGATGCACGGCAATGGGGCCGGTTTTAACTGGCAAGGGCTGTATGACCTCGGGTTGCTGGACCAGCAAGCCGGATGGCGCGATCAGGCCAATGACCTGTCCGCCTCTCTCAAGCTGTGCATGTTCGTCGGGCAATACGGTCTGGAACGCTACAACGGACGTTTCTACGCCAAGGCACAAAACCTCAGGCGCGTGGCACGTGCCGGGTATGACGCCGCGTTGGCGCGGTATGACCTGCTGGTGATGCCCACCGTCCCGATCATCGCCCAACCCCACCCGCAGCCGGGTTGCTCGATTACCGAGTACGTGGCCCGTGCACTGGAAATGATCGGCAATGCCTCTGCCCAGGACATCACCGGGCATCCGGCCATGTCGATTCCCTGTGGTCTGGTAGACGGTTTACCTGTCGGGATGATGCTGGTCAGCAAGCACTATGCCGAAGGCACGATTTACCAGGCTGGCGCAGCGTTCGAGGCGTCGGTTGACTGGAAAAACTGTTAGCCGGTAAACCCGGGCAGCGCAAAAAGAACAAGCCGCCAGGCGCTGCCCAGAAGCTCAACGATGAGGAGTCAACTTATGAGCGCACATGAAGCAACCACATCAACACCGGGAGAACGCGCGCAAGCGCTACTGCAAGTGCTCAAACAGAAGGATCTGATCCCCGACGGTTACATCGACCACATGACACAGCTGATGGCACACCAATGGAGCCCGGAGAACGGGGCTCAAGTGGTCGCCAAAGCCTGGGTGGACCCGCAGTTTCGCGAACTGCTGCTCAAAGACGGCACCGCGGCGTGCGCCCAATTTGGCTATACCGGCCCGCAGGGTGAATACATTGTTGCGCTGCCAGACACGCCCAGCGTGAAAAACGTGATTGTGTGCAGCCTGTGCTCCTGCACCAACTGGCCTGTCCTGGGTTTGCCGCCGGAGTGGTACAAGGGCTTCGAGTTCCGCGCCCGACTGGTGCGCGAAGGGCGCACCGTCCTGCGGGAGCTGGGCACCGAGCTGCCGGCCGACGTCATCGTCAAGGTGTGGGACACCAGCGCCGAAACCCGCTATCTGGTGCTGCCTGTACGGCCCAAGGGCAGCGAATCCATGGATGAAGAGGCCCTGCGAAAACTAATCACCAAGGATGTCCTTATCGGCGTGGCGCTGCCTTACGTGGCGTAACCGGTGCCCTTTGTTTTTTGCATTTTTCAGAGGTATTCACAATGGATGGCTTTCACGATCTCGGTGGGTTTCAAGGCTTTGGCAAAATCCCTCACACCATCAACAGCCTGAGCTACCAACCCGTGTTCAAACAGGACTGGGAACACCTGGCCTACAGCCTGATGTTTGTCGGTGCCGATCACTTGAAAAAGTTCAGCGTGGACGAAGTTCGCCATGCCGTGGAGCGCCTCGACGTGCGCCAACATGTCGGCACCCAATACTACGAACGCTATGTCATCGCGACCGCCACCCTGTTGGTCGAAACCGGTGTGATCACCCAGGCGGAACTCGACCAGGCCCTGGGTTCGCACTTCAAGCTGGCGAACCCCGCGCATGCCAGCGGGCGCCCGGCCATCAGCGGCCGCCCGCCCTTTGAAGTGGGCGACCGGGTGGTGGTGCGCAACGAGTATGTGGCCGGGCATACCCGCATGCCGGCCTACGTGCGCGGCAAAGAAGGCGTGGTTGTGCACCGCACCGCGCAAAAGTGGCCCTTCCCTGACGCTATCGGCCACGGCGATCTGAGCGCGGCGCATCAGCCGACCTACCACGTCGAGTTTCGCGTGAAAGATCTCTGGGGCGACGCAGCAGATGAGGGGTTCGTGGTGGTCGACCTGTTCGAAAGCTACCTGGACCACGCCGAGGGCACGGTGAACGCATGATGGACGGTGCCTTGGCAGGCCGACTGCCGGTGACGGTGCTTTCCGGCTTCCTCGGCGCCGGCAAAACCACCCTCCTCAACCATATCCTGCGCAATCGCGACGGCCTGCGCGTAGCGGTCATCGTCAATGATATGAGCGAGGTCAACATCGATGCCGAGCAGGTGCGGCGCGACGTAGCGCTGCACCGGGGCCGCGATGAGTTGATCGAGATGAGCAATGGCTGCATCTGCTGCACGCTGCGCGCCGATTTGCTCGAGCAGATCAGCGCCCTGGCACGCCAGCAACGTTTCGACTACTTGCTGATCGAGTCCACGGGGATTTCCGAGCCGATGCCGGTTGCCGAGACGTTCGCCTTCCTCGACGCGCAGGGCTTCAGCCTAAGCGAACTGGCGCGGCTCGATACTTTGGTGACGGTGGTCGATGGCAGTCGGTTTGAGGCATTGCTCGAATCGCCGGGCATCGTGGACCGCGACGACGCACCCACGCGCCACCTGACCGACCTGCTGATCGAGCAAGTGGAATACGCCAACGTCATTCTCGTCAACAAACTGGACCTGATCGACGAGCCCGGCTACCAGGCCGTGCATGCGATTCTTGCCGGCCTTAACCCGAGCGCGCGGATCATACCGATGACTCAGGGTAACGTGGAGTTATCCGCCATCCTCGGTACTCACCTGTTTGATTTGCCCAGCCTTGTGGCCTCGCCCGGCTGGATGAAAAAAATGCAGGCCGACGACGCACCGGCCTCTGAATCGGACACCTATGGCGTGACCTCCTGGGTGTACCGCGAGCGTGCCCCCTTTCACCCACAGCGATTACTCGATTTTCTCCAGCAGCCCTGGCGAAACGGGCGACTGTTACGCAGCAAAGGTTACTTCTGGCTCGCCAGCAGGCACTTGGAAACCGGCCTGCTGGTGCAAAGCGGCAGGCAATTCCAGTGGGACTACGTCGGGCACTGGTGGAACTTCATCGAGCAGGCGCAATGGCCGCTGGATGAATATCGGTTGCAGAACATCATGGCCAAGTGGGACAGCATTGTCGGCGATTGCCGGCAAGAGCTGGTCTTTATCGGCCAGGGCCTGGACACCCAGGCACTGCAGCGCGCACTCGACAATTGCCTGCTGAGCGCTCAGGAAATCGCCGCTGGCCCCTCGGCCTGGCAAGCCCTGCCGGGGGCGACAACGTTTGACTCCCTGGCCTTATCGGCGCCGACGCCGTCCTTGCAGGCTGACCCCATTTGACCGAGGTAGAGGTGGCCGCGCAGCCTGCGTGGGCAAAGCACATATTCCAACAATAATAACCAGGTACGTTATGCACGATTACGACTCAGCAGTCTCATCCTTCGATTATCTACAGCTGGCTGCCCGGGACTTGCACGGCGAACCCGGCGCCTTGAATGCCTGCATTGAATGCTGCGACCGGCATGCCCATGGCAATGGCGTGGCGTTGTATTGTGAAACGCGCGATGGCCACGCCACGCAGCACACCTTCAGCGAACTGCAGGCGCACGCGGCGCGCTTCGGCAACTTCCTGCGAGCCCATGGCGTGCAGCCGGGGGATCGGGTTGCCGGCCTGATGCCACGCACGGTTGAACTGGTGATTGCCATCTTGGGAACCTGGCGCATCGGGGCGGTCTACCAACCGCTCTTTACCGCGTTCGGCCCCAAGGCCATTGAACAGCGACTGGACTGTTCCAACGCGCGCTGGATCGTGACCGACGCCCACAATCGTCCCAAGCTGGACGAGCTCTTCGACTGCCCCCACGTCATCGTGACCGACGCCACCTCACGGCGTCCCAGCGACTACGCGTTTTGGGATGTGCTGGAACATCAACAACCCGACTGCACACCTGAGCTGCTGGACGCCCGTGCGCCGTTCCTGCTGATGTGCACCTCGGGCACCACAGGGCCGGCCAAGCCGCTGGAGGTGCCTTTGAGCGCCATCCTTGCCTTCAAAAGTTATATGCGCGATTCAATCGACCTGCGCGAAGACGACCGTTTCTGGAACCTCGCCGACCCCGGCTGGGCCTATGGCTTGTATTACGCAGTGACCGGGCCACTGGCGTGCGGCCGGGCCACGCTGTTCCATGACGGCCCTTTCACCACGCAAAGCGCCAGCCGGATTATCGCCAAGTACGGGATCAGCAACCTGGCCGGCTCGCCTACGGCCTTTCGCCTGCTGATTGACGCCGGGGCCGAGTTCGCCGACGCCGTACGTGGCCAACTGCGTGTCGTCAGCAGCGCCGGCGAACCGCTCAACCCACAAGTCATCCGTTGGTTCGCCGAACAGCTAGGCGTGGTCATTCACGATCATTACGGCCAAACCGAAATCGGCATGGTGCTGTGCAATCACCATGGGTTACGCCATCGGGTCCGCGAGGGTTCTGCCGGTTATGCGGTGCCGGGGTACCGGATTGTCGTGCTGGACGATGCGCACAGGGAGTTGCCGACAGGCCAGCCGGGCGTACTGGCGGTGGATCGCGAGCGCTCGCCCCTGTGCTGGTTCAATGGCTACCTTCACATGCCCACCAAGGCGTTTGTGGGCCGTTACTACTTGAGCGGCGATATCGTGGAGCTCAATGAAGACGCCAGTATTAGCTTTGTCGGCCGTAACGACGATGTGATCACCACGTCCGGCTACCGCGTGGGGCCTTTCGATGTGGAGAGCGCGCTCGTCGAACATCCGACAGTCGTCGAAACCGCGGTGATCGGCAAGCCCGACCCGCAACGCACCGAACTGATCAAGGCGTTTGTCGTGCTCAATCGTGAGTACCTGCCCAGTGTCGAGTTGGCAGAAGTCTTGCGCCTGCATGTCCGACAGCGCCTGGCTGCGCATGCGTACCCACGGGAAATCGAGTTCGTCGAGCAACTGCCCAAGACCCCCAGTGGTAAGTTGCAGCGGTTCATACTGCGCAACCAGGAAATTGCCAAGCAGCAGGCACTCGACACATGAGGACGGCTCTCGCGCTCAGCCGCTCGGAGTTTCAGCGCAGAGCCCTGGAGCTGTTCAAGGAGCGTAGTTTCAGCCAGGTCAGCATGCGCGAATTGGCAGCGCATGTTGGCATCAGCCCGGGAGCAATTTATCACCATGTAGAGAGCAAGGAAGCCATGTTGTATGAGTGGCTGATAGAGCTGTATCAGGCGCTCTTGTCGCACGTCGACCGGATCAACACCCGTAGATTGACGCCGGCACAACGTCTGACAACACTGATCGAAGGCCATCTTCAATTGCATGAACAGATGACCGGGCACTTCAAGTTAGCGGTCATGGACGCCAATTGCCTGGGCGCTCCGATGCAGGCGAGCGTTGAGCGATTGAGGCGAGCCTATGAGTCGCAACTCATGAAGGTGATCGGCCAGCAGGGCCATCAGCCCGGCGGGCCGTTGCGTGAGGGAGCGCTCACGGCGATTTTGCCCGTACTGAACAGCCTGCCCACATGGCTGAGCCCGACGATTGATAACTGTCAGCGTCGGCTTATTACAAAGACCATCGCCGATGCGGTCATAAAGGCCATTAATTCCCTACCTTGAGTGCCGCTGCGCAGGCCCAGTAGCCTCCTACACGCCTATCGCCTTGGCCAAGGCGCTTAGTCGCTCCTTCTCATGCTGCAGTGTCAGTGTTGCATGCGCGCGTGTGATGAGTTGGTCCGCCTGCCTAAGGCACGCCGTTTTGAACAGAACAGGGTTTATTTCGGCAAGGCTGATAAGGGCTTTCAACAGGCGAGCATCCACTTCGAACACACCTGCACCGTCTCTGCTGATCGGGGCGAAGAAATCCTCAAACAGATCATCGACGTTCAGCCCTCGAACAAATACCTGCTCACACTGCTGATCTGTCTGCCGGCCAGACCCGCCGGGCTTACCCCAGCATGTCAACGTTCTCACTCCCCGGCCAATCACATCAATAGCGGTACCTGGATCGTTGACGGCAGGTGACAACGCGCGCGAAGCGATTTCAGAGAGGACGCAGAGCCCGAAACGGGGATCGTGTTCGAACGTGCGACGGTTACCGATGGTCAGCGTAGACAGGATCTTTTCCCTGGTGGCCTGTGTGCCATCGTCTTGCCTGGTGCCCAGGCTGACCACGTGCAACAGTGGCATGCCTTCGTGTACGAAGGTTCCCGGCACCACCTCCAGGTAAATATGCGTGCAGTCATGCTGCGCGATAGCGCCCAAGGCCAACACGTCGATATGCTGCACATAGCCCGTCTGCTCACTTTCGATGGTCATTGCGCTGGGGGCCAGAGCGTGATCGGTCGGGTAGGCTGCAGCGCCGAGGCAGGGCCATTGGGCGCGTTGGCTGATGGCCGCCATGGCCGCTTTTTCGACGCGGTCGATGGTTTCTCCTACCCTGCCGAGCTTGGACAAATGGTCGATCCACCGCAGCAGGGTGTAGACCACCAGTACAACCACGGCGATGGTCACCGCGAACAGCAGCACGCGACCCTGCGCGCCGTAGGCGCCGGTGCTCAGGGCAATGATGCCTACCAGGCTGAAAAGAAATGAGCCAATAAACGTAGCGAGGGCGTTTTGCGTCGTAGTGTCTTCCATCACCAAAGTGGTGGCTCGCGGGGTCACACCACTACTTGCGGCACCGTACGCGGTGACCATCGTGCTCAAAGAAAAGGTCGTGACGGCCAGCATGCTGGACGCAATGATGCCCAGAATCTTGTCCACCGCATCTGCACCGATGCGCGTGGGCAGGGACTCGGGAACGAAGTCTTTGAACACAACGGCAAGCAGTGCCGTAGCGACCCCTAGAAGCGAGAACAAGGAGGCTCTGAACCACAATCGCTTGGTGAGACGATGGGTTGCCCAGCGCAAACGGTCGATCATGTGGTGCCCTCGGTGACTGCGTCGATTTGAACGGAGTGTACATGGCTGTCGATACTGGCTAAGTTGAATTAATCTTGGCCATCTCAAAAATGGAACACTGCCCATGTTCGACCTCAACGAACTCTTCCTCTACGCCAAGGTGGTCGAGCACGGCGGCTTTGCGGCGGCGGGCCGTGCGCTGAACCTGCCCAAATCGACCTTGAGCCGCAGAGTCAGCCAGCTTGAAGCCAGGCTGGGGGCGCGGCTGATACAGCGTTCGACGCGCCAGTTCCAGGTCACCGATATCGGCCAGGCCTATTACCGCCATTGCGTGGCGATGATTGCCGAAGCCGAGTCGGCCGAAGATGTGATTGCCTTCAACAAATCAGAGCCGCGGGGCGTGATCCGCTTGAGTTGCACCACTGCGCTGCTCAACTACTGGGTGGCGCCGATGCTCGCCCAATTCATGGCGCAATGCGCCAGCGTCGAACTGAACGTGAAAAGCTTCAACCGCAAGGTCGACATCATCAGCGAAGGCTATGACATGGCCTTGAACCTGTGTTTCCCGCCGCTGGAAAGCAGTGAGCTGGTCATGAAGGTACTGGCTAAAAGTCCTCAGGTACTGGTGGCGAGCGCGACTTTTTTGCAGGACGCTCCCCTGCCCTCGCTACCGGCTGACCTTGCCGGGCTGGCGACGATCCATTGGGGCAACCCGTTGCTTGCGTACCTGTGGGACCTGACCGGGCCAGACGGCGCGACGGCCCAGGTCGCGCACACGCCACGCCTGGTGAGTGATGATATGTCGACCCTGAAAAACGCAGCACTGGCGGGCGTGGGCATCGCCAACCTGCCGCAGGTAGTCGTGAAAGACGAACTGGCCGATGGCCGCTTGATTGCCGTATTGCCTGAATGGCAACCCGCTGAAGGCGTGATCACCGCCGTGTTCCCCTCCAGGCGTGGGCTGATGCCGTCGGTGCGGTCCTTGATCGACTTTCTGGGCGACGCGTTTGAGGCGCCGTGATGCTCCCACCGATTGCTGGGAAAGTTCCTTGCACCCTCAGCAACAGTCTTTTGTCATCAATCACATTGATAGCTCCCTAACAAACCCCCCATGCTAGAGGGCTGACTCCGCGCTTATATCATTCCGAATGATAGTTACCTTTGCTTCATTCGATTCGTGACATAGCACCTCCCCGCGCATGATCCGCCCATCTCAAATACATTGGCGGATGCACCTCATGGAACAGTCACTCAAACATTTGCGCTTCCCTCTGGCGATATTGGCCGTGGTGGTGATGAGCGCGTGCGGCAAGACCCAGGAACAGGCGGCCGCCATGCCTCCTGCCAAGGTCAGCGTGGCCAAGGTGCTGGAACAACCGGTCAACGAGTGGGACGAGTTCACCGGGCGCCTTGAAGCGCCGGAAACCGTGCAGATTCGTCCTCGGGTGTCCGGCCAGATTGACCAAGTCGCTTTTACTGAAGGCGCTTTGGTCAAGAAAGGCGACCTGCTGTTCCAGATCGACCCGCGCCCGTTCCAGGCCGAAGTACGCCGCCTGGAGGCCCAACTGGCTCAGACCAAAGCCGCCGCCACCCGCAGCGAAAACGAAGCCCAACGCGGCGAACGCCTGCGCCAGAGCAATGCGATCTCCGCCGAACTGGCCGACTCGCGCACCACCGCCGCCCAGGAAGCCCGTGCCGCGATGGCCGGGATCCAGGCGCAGTTGGACCTGGCCAAGCTGAACCTGAGCTTTACCCGCGTGACCTCGCCCATCAGTGGCCGCGTCAGCCGTGCCGAAATCACCGCCGGCAACCTGGTAACCGCCGATACCACTGCGCTCACCAGTGTGGTCTCCACCGACAAGGTCTATGCCTACTTCGATGCCGATGAGCGCGTGTTCCTCAAGTACACCGAACTGGCCCGTGAAGGCCGGCGTGGCGCAACCACCCCTGTGTACCTGGGCCTGTCCAACGAAACCGGCAACCCGCACCTGGGCCAGATGAACTTCGTCGACAACCAGGTCAACCCGGCTACCGGCACCATCCGTGGCCGCGCGGTGTTCGACAACAGCAAGGGCGAATACACCCCTGGCCTGTATGCGCGTTTGAAGCTGGTCGGCAGCGGTACCTATTCGGCGGTGTTGATCAATGACGAAGCCGTCGGCACTGACCTGGGCAAGAAATTCGTACTGGTGATGGACGGCGACAAGCCGGCTTATCGCGCGGTGGAACTGGGGCCGAAAATCGAAGGCTTGCGCATCGTGCGCAGCGGCCTGACCAAGGACGACACCGTCATCGTCAAGGGCCTGCAGCGTGTACGCCCAGGCTCGCCGGTCGCACCGGAAACCATCCCGATGGCCAGCAAGGAAACCCTCGCCGCCTTGGCCCAACAACGACAAGCGCTTGAAGCCAGCAACCTGGAGCAAGTGGCGCCGGAGAAACCCGCGCCCAAGCTCGCAAGCGTCGCGACTCCACGCGGTTAAGGGATACGACTCAAGATGAATTTTTCCAAGTTTTTCATTTCACGGCCGATCTTCGCAGCGGTGCTGTCGCTGTTGATCCTGATCGCAGGTGCAATCTCGCTGTTCCAACTGCCGATCAGCGAATACCCGGAGGTGGTGCCGCCGACCGTGGTAGTGCGCGCCAACTTCCCGGGTGCCAACCCCAAAGTCATCGGTGAAACCGTGGCCGCGCCGTTGGAGCAAGCCATCACTGGTGTCGAGAACATGCTGTACATGTCCTCGCAGTCCACCGCCGACGGCAAGCTGACCCTGACCATCACCTTCGCCCTGGGCACCGACCTGGACAACGCGCAGGTGCAGGTACAAAACCGTGTGACGCGCACCCAGCCCAAGCTGCCGGAGGAAGTGACGCGCATCGGTATTACCGTGGACAAGGCCTCCCCCGACCTGACCATGGTGGTGCACTTGACCTCCCCGGATCAGCGTTATGACATGTTGTACCTGTCCAACTACGCGATCCTCAATATCAAGGACGAACTAGCCCGCCTGGGCGGAGTCGGTGACGTGCAGTTGTTCGGCATGGGCGACTACTCCCTGCGCGTGTGGCTGGACCCGAACAAAACCGCTTCGCGCAACCTGACGGCGACCGATGTGGTCACGGCGATCCGCGAGCAGAACCGCCAGGTGGCAGCCGGTGCCCTGGGCGCCCAACCTGCGCCGAGTGACACCAGCTTCCAGTTGTCGGTCAACACCCAGGGCCGCCTGGTCACTGAGGAAGAGTTCGAGAACATTGTGATTCGCGCCGGCGCCAACGGTGAAATCACGCGCCTCAAGGACATCGCCAGGGTCGAACTGGGCTCCAGCCAATACGCGCTACGCTCGTTGATCGATAACCAGCCCGCCGTTGCGATTCCGATTTTCCAGCGTCCAGGCTCCAATGCCATCGACATCTCCAACGATGTACGCAGCAAAATGGCCGAGCTGAAAAAGAGCTTCCCGGCGGGCATGGATTACCGCATCGCCTATGACCCGACTATCTTTGTGCGCGGTTCCATCGAAGCGGTGGTGCATACCCTGTTTGAAGCACTGATCCTCGTGGTGCTGGTGGTGATTCTGTTCCTGCAGACCTGGCGCGCCTCGATCATTCCATTGGTGGCGGTGCCGGTATCCTTGATCGGTACCTTTGCGGTGATGCACCTGTTCGGGTTCTCGCTCAACGCCCTGTCATTGTTTGGCCTGGTGCTGGCCATCGGTATCGTGGTGGACGACGCCATCGTGGTGGTGGAGAACGTCGAGCGTAATATCGAACTGGGCCTGGAGCCGTTCCCGGCGACCGAAAAAGCCATGAGCGAGGTTACCGGCCCGATCATCGCCACGGCGCTGGTGCTGTGTGCGGTGTTCATTCCAGCCGCCTTCATCAGTGGCTTGACGGGGCAGTTCTACAAACAGTTCGCTTTGACCATTGCGATCTCGACGGTGATCTCGGCGTTCAACTCGTTGACGCTGTCCCCTGCCCTGGCCGCCGTGTTGCTGCGCGGTCACGACGCGCCGAAGGACCGTTTCTCCAAGTTCCTCGACAAGGTCTTCGGGGGATGGCTGTTCCGTCCCTTCAACCGCTTTTTCGAAAAGGCCAGCCATGGCTATGTAGGCACCGTGCGCCGTGTGATTCGCGGCAGCGGTATTGCCTTGTTCGTCTACGCGGGTTTGATGGTGCTGACGTTCTTCGGCTTTGCCCACACGCCGACCGGTTTCGTACCGGCCCAGGACAAGCAATACCTGGTGGCCTTCGCCCAACTGCCCGACGCTGCGAGCCTGGACCGCACCGAAAACGTGATGAAGCGCATGTCGGAGATCGCCCTTAAACAACCCGGCGTGGAAGCCGCAATTGCCTTCCCGGGCCTGTCGATCAACGGGTTCACCAACAGCCCGAACAGCGGCATCGTGTTCGTAACCTTGAAGCCCTTTGATGAGCGCAAAGACCCAAGCATGTCTGCCGGTGCGATTGCCGGTGCACTGAACGGCCAATACGCCAATATCGAAGAAGCCTACATGGCGATCTTCCCGCCGCCGCCGGTACAAGGCCTGGGCACCATCGGCGGGTTCCGTCTGCAGATCGAAGACCGTGGCAACCTCGGCTATGACGAGCTGTACAAAGAAGTGCAGAACGTGATCGCCAAGAGCCACGGCGTGCCTGAACTGTTCGGCCTGTTCACCAGCTACACAGTGAACGTGCCGCAAGTCGACGCCGCCATTGACCGCGAAAAGGCCAAGACCCACGGCGTGGCGATCAGCGACATCTTCGACACGCTGCAGGTCTACCTGGGCTCGTTGTATGCCAACGACTTCAACCGCTTCGGGCGTACCTACCAGGTCAACGTGCAGGCCGAGCAACAGTTCCGCCAGGACTCTGACCAGATCGGCCAACTGAAAGTGCGTAACAACAAAGGCGAGATGATCCCGCTGGCGACCTTTATCAAGGTCAGCGACACCTCGGGGCCGGACCGCGTGATGCACTACAACGGCTTCATCACCGCAGAAATCAACGGCAACGCCGCGCCGGGCTACAGCTCGGGCCAGGCTCAGGCCGCGATTGAAAAACTGCTCAAAGATGAACTGCCCAACGGCATGACCTACGAGTGGACCGACCTGACCTATCAGCAAATCCTCTCGGGCAATACCGCGCTGTTCGTGTTCCCGCTCTGCGTACTGCTGGCGTTCCTGGTACTGGCCGCCCAATACGAAAGCTGGAGCCTGCCGCTGGCGGTGATCCTGATCGTACCGATGACGCTGCTGTCGGCCATTACCGGGGTAATCATCTCGGGCGGCGACAACAACATCTTCACCCAGATCGGCCTGATCGTACTGGTGGGCCTGGCGTGCAAGAACGCGATTCTGATCGTCGAGTTCGCCAAGGATAAACAGCAGGAAGGCCTCGATCCGCTCGCCGCGGTACTGGAAGCCTGCCGCCTGCGTCTGCGGCCGATCCTGATGACCTCGTTCGCGTTCATCATGGGTGTGGTGCCGTTGGTGCTCTCCAGCGGTGCCGGCGCCGAGATGCGCCATGCCATGGGCGTGGCGGTGTTCTCCGGGATGATCGGTGTGACCTTCTTCGGTCTGTTGCTGACACCAGTGTTCTACGTACTGATCCGTCGCTATGTCGAGCGCAGTGAAGCGCGCAAAGCGGCCAAGGCCTTGAAGCTGGAGACACAGCAATGAGTGTGAAAGTATTCCTGCCGAGCCTGTTGGTGCTGGCGCTCGCCGCCTGTGCCGTAGGCCCGGACTACAAGACCCAGCAACTGGAGGCGGCCAATATCACGGCCGCCGCCGACACCAAGAGCTACGACCACGCCAAATACGAAGGCATCTGGTGGCAGCAGTTCGACGACCCGACCCTCAACCAACTGGTGACCCAGTCCCTGAGCGGCAACCGCGACCTGCGCGTGGCCTTCGCCCGTCTGCGGGCGGCACGGGCCATCCGTGATGATGCGGCCAACGACATCATGCCGGTGGTCACCTCCCGCGCCAGCAGCGATGTGGGCAAGGGCCAGATTCCCGGCCAGACCACCAAACGCGTCAACAGCGAGCGCTACGACCTGGGCCTGGACATGGCCTGGGAAGTGGATTTGTTCGGACGTATCCGCCGCAACCTGGAAGCCAGTGACGCCGACCAGCAGGTGGCCGAAGCCGACCTGTACCAGCTGCAAGTCACCATGATTGCCGAGCTGGTGGATGCCTACGGCCAACTGCGCGGTGCGCAACTGCGCGAACGTATTGCCCTGGACAACCTGAAGAACCAGCAGGAGTCGCGTGCCATCACCGTCAGCTTGCGTGATGCTGGCGTGGGTGATCAGCTCGACGTGGAACGTGCCGATGCGCGCCTGGCGGCGGTGGAAGCCAGCGTGCCGCAACTGCAGGCTGAACAAGTGCGCGAGCGCAACCGCATCGCCACCCTCCTCGGCCAGCGCCCCGACAAGCTGAGCGTGGACCTGAGCCCGAAAGACTTGCCAGCGATTGCCAAGGCGTTGCCGATTGGCGACCCAGGGCAACTGCTGCAACGGCGCCCGGACATCCTCAGCGCCGAACGCAAACTGGCCGCCGCCACCGCACGTATCGGCGTGGCCAAGGCCGACCTGTTCCCACGGGTGAGCCTCAGCGGTTTCCTCGGCTTCACCGCCGGGCGCGGTTCGCAGATCGGCTCGGCCGCCGCGAATGCCTGGTCTCTAGGGCCGAGCATCACTTGGGCCGCGTTTGACCTGGGCAGCGTACGCGCGCGTTTGCGTGGCGCGAATGCCGAAGCCGATGGCGCGCTGGCCACCTATGAACAGCAAGTGTTGCTGGCATTGGAAGAGTCTGAAAACGCCTTCAGCGACTACGGCAAACGCCAGCAACGTTTGGTCTCGCTGATCCGCCAAAGCGAATCCAGCCGCGCCGCCGCCGACCTTGCGGCGATCCGCTACCGCGAAGGCACCGTGGACTTCCTGGTCCTGCTCGACGCCCAGCGCGAACGCCTGGCCGCCGAAGACGCCCAGGCCCAGGCCGAAGTCGACCTGTATCGCGGCATCGTCGCAATCTACAAGGCCCTTGGGGGTGGCTGGCAGCCGGATACAGTGGTGGCTAGCAGCAAGTGATGTAAAGAGCTCCTTTGGTTGGTCGCATCCAGCCAATTTTTAGCCCTGCGGTCCATTCGGTCGCGGGGCTTTTTTTTACCCTGGCATTAGCGGATCAATCAATTTGGCCTACGTGTAATACTTATCTGAAAGAAGTTTCCCAAATATTCAAACAGGTTAAATATCTGTCGCAAGGGGTCGATAGCAGGGTGAACCTTTCATCCTATAAGGAGACGAGCATGGATATGAGAGTGGTAATGCCCAATGCGCTTTCTAAGCAGGCAGATGCTTTTGTCATCAAAAACCCAGAGAAAACGACGAACACGTTTACTTTTACTGAAGAGTCCAAAGCCGTTGATGAGCTGCGAGTGTGGCAGCAAGACGACATTGCAGAGCTGAAAGCTTTTTTAAAAAACTATGATATGACTTCTATAAGCACAGATGAACTTAAGGCGATCGGAAGGAGACTGTACGACAGTAAAATCATCGATACACAGGCTTTCCTAATATTCATATCCGGAGATGGTGCATCTGACGTCAATGGAAAGCAAACAAACACGCACGTGAAATTCAATGCGATAGCCTTGTTTGATGAAAAGTTGGCTGACTACCTCGCGTTTGTGAAAAGCAACCCAGATGTAGGGCGCTCACGGGGAATTCCGGAGTATATACAGGGCATGGTTGACGCCAATCGCGCGATTAATGCGCTTGCGTATTTTTCGGGCTCCTCAAAAAATGATTTATCAGTGGAAGAACGTGCTTGATTTAGAGTCAGTCTGCACAGACTGCAGTGTGCCAGAGGACCTGACACACTGCTTCTCTTACCGCTCAGCGCCCGTATCTTACGGTTCCTGAATAGGTCTTGGATACGGCCTCAGGGTTATGCACTCGGATTCGATATGTGCCAAAAGGCCCCAGCCAGGACACGCGAGGTGACAGAGGATTAGCCGCTACCTTTGTCCAAGAAGAGCCGACTTCTCGCTCAATAGAAATCTGGGGCGCCCTACCCGCCCCGCCTGCAGACACCATTGCTTCAATATTGGCTGCGGAACAGCCGTTATTACCGCCTATTGTGAACGGCCCATGCGCTGTAGTTTCGTTATCTGCCCCTATTATCCCACTAAAGTTCTCTGAAATATTCAAGCAAAGCGCAGACACCTGAACAGACACCACCATCAACGCACTAAAGGGTAACGCAATTAAACGCTTCATAAGTTCACCATCACATTATGGATTGAAAACTTAACGCATGAAGGTCATCACACCACGTGCTCATTCAGCTATAGCAACGCCCTCACAGTTAAGTACTGTGACCCCTCTACCCAGAAGCCTCTGTAGCGGCCGCGTAGGATCACCATTAAAACTGTGCACGATTTTTTGTTCCGGATATGCCAGCCACTTCCTAAAAACAATAAGGCAGGGTCTGTCATACTCAAGCGAAGGGCGCTGTCAGTTATTTCCTAATCCAGCCTGTAACGCCACTTTCACGCAAGTCAGGTGCCGTCCTGGCGGCCCATTCTAAAAAGAACCTTTTTTAAAATACCAAGTGCTCTTGCACATAGGCCTTGAACGCCTGGTCACGTGCCGGCTGATGCGTGAGCGGGCGCTCGGGAAGCACTGTACCGGGAGGCTGCTGCATTAATCGGTAAACTCCGATCAGCTTCCTGGAGCCCTGGTCCATCGCGTAAATCAGCCCTGGCGCGGGGGCGCGCGCAGAGCGTTTGCTGACGATTCTTATGGGTACCTGATCGGTTATCGGTAATTCCCCAAAAGCCGCCTGCGCGGCTTCAATTATCGCGCGGTTCTGCTTGAACAAGTTGGGGTCTGTCTTGAGCTGAGATAGCAGGGCAACACTGGTCATCGTGGACTCGCCGTTGAGGCTGCCGGCGCGCGAGCCATACATGTTGATGCCCGTCTTGCTCACCAGGTCTGGTGCATCTTCACCTGGCAGGGCCAACACTGCAGGGTCGGTATGCCCTTTGGCCAGGTTGAGCAAGCCTGCCGCATTTTCTTCTTCTGTTCTCAACCGCGTGAGGTAGGCGAAATCAAGCGTACCTCGGCTCACAGGGCCTGGCAGGTGGTCCAATTCATGAATCAACGCGTTGCTCATCGCGCCTTCGTGGGAGCCGAAATGCTGGTAATAGCGCTTGGCACCATCAATGTTGACCTCCATGAATTTCCCCGTCTTATCGACCTTGAAATCTTCCGGGATGACCTGCGCCACCCATCGTTGGTCCCGGGAGCGCATGAACTTTATGTTTCTGGTGGTCAGCGCTTGAGCGTTGGTCTTGAGCCGTGAAAGGCGAGAGGTCATCAGTTTTCGTGCCTGAACAGGTGACGTGCCCTGGAAGCTCTTGAGCACAAAGTCCACGTCTTCAGCCAGCGCAGGGTCTGCTAGCGCTTTAAGTGCATCGTCCACCTTGGACACCATCAGCGGCTGCGAACGCTCGATGAGTTCCTTGACCTCTGCGCGTGTGGCTATCGGCCCTGGCTTGACCTTGCCTTCGTTCGGTTGCGTCGCCACCGGGCGCTCTTCCTGCGGCCTTTCTGTACTTTTGAGCGAGTCGCGGCGCATTTGCCGAACGCGCCCGACCCGTTGTTCTTCGAGTTGCGCTTTCCAAGCGGCGCGCACCACGCTCTGGGACTTCTCTCCAAGCCGATACAGGCGGCTTCCTACCCACTTGGCGACTTTGAGCAGAGGTTCAGAGAGGCCGGCGAATGGATTGAGCAAACCGTTGGTGACTGTCCCCACCGCCCGGGTAGCCGCCGCCAGCCTGGAAAAGCCGGTTTGCGCCTTATCGAACGCTGCAGCCCCCTCCGCTGCACCTCCTGCGACGACAGTAATGGCTACCGCAACGTCGGTGGCGCACCCTGTCAACGCTCTCAGGTCTTTTTTGACGTGCCCGGAGACAATGTCGTCGTAGCAAGCCTTGAAGGGAATCAATGTATTTACAAGTGTTTTACTGACCCGTTTGACCCGAGCCTGGAAACGCTCCGAGGCCGTTTGCCCCATTGCGGTAGTGAGGAGTTGTTCGGGATCCAGCACCAGATTGCGTTGGGCTACGTAGTCAGCAATCGCATTGGCCCGCTCCGAAAAAAAACCAAGCGGTGCCAGCGTTTGTGAAGATGTCGCCGCCGGCAGTGTTTCGCGCAATGCCCTGATCTGCACCTCGGATGCCCCCGCCCGTGGACCGTCCACGTGGGACTTCATACGGGTCACCCACAACCGCGGGACGATTGCCTCGCCTTTGTCCAACATCGCCTTGAAGTCGTGCCGTTCGACATAGGTCCCGCTCATGGGAAAAAACTCATAACACTTGGCATCTTTGCCCTGCCCGACGCCGATCAGGAAGCCATAGCGCCCCCTCACCGCCTGGAGTTGCTCATCGGCATCTGTTATGGAAGTACCTGCGCCATTAATGGACTCGGCCTCGACTCGATAAAAGGTCAGTTCCTGAGTGGCCAGTGCCTGCCGGTCCGCGTAGGGCATTTTGCTGAGAATGTCTTTCAGGCCCGTGGAGACGGCCTTTTGAAAACGCTCGGTATCACCCTTGACAGCCTCGGCAAGGGACTGCCCGGAATGTTTCAATCTCGTGAAGTGCACCCGCAGGGAGGCCAGCCTGGGGTCATATTCATCTTTGAACAGCGTGGCGCCAGTCATATCCTCAAGCCTGGTCGAGGCAAATTCACCGTACTTGAGATTGCCGCTCATGTGCAGGTCAACCAGACTTTCCTTAAAGCCGAGACTGCGCTGCAACCAGGGTAACCCGGGCACCATATTAGACAGCAACCGGGGAAACCGGTACGCCACGGTATGCATCGGTTCGTTCAGATCGTGCCCGGGAAGCACGCGTTCGAGGTCAGCCTGTGCTCGCGCTCGCCGGTCTTTTATCGGGGTGCTCAATGTTACAAGGGCCTGATGAGAGCTCTCGATATAGTCGTTGTATTTTGTCGCCGCGACTTGCAGGTCTTGGGTGGTGTACTGATCGTCCGCTCGCCGAGCAATGACCCCGTGCATCGTTGCCCAATCAAGCAGCGGTTCTGTTTCGATGGCATGAAACAACACCACTTGCTCCGGCGTCTGGGCCTGGAGGATGGCGCGCTCCAGCACCTGGTCATAGGTGAGGGTGCGGCTGGAGCCCTCTGCTGACTCCTCCAGCAACGCGACAGTTTTCCTGAGTACCACCCAGGCAGGAGAGCCGATGCGCAACGTATCCGGCGTGTCTGGCAGCACAAACTCTGGAGCGACACTGGCCAGCATGATATGCACAGTGGCATCCACCGCCTCGGGCCGCACGCGCCCATTGCGCACCAGATGCGCCTTCAAGTCGCCCTTGACTTCTGCCAGTGTACGCCCGGCGTTAGCCGGTGAGTACAGGTCATAACCTGCGATATGGTTTCTACGCTGCCCCAGCTCGGGGTCAATGCTCAACATCAGGGCAGTCAGCAGCAGTTGGTTGCGCTGGTCGTTTGAAAACCCGGCAGGATCACGCCCAATCGCAGCCAGCAATGTGTTCTGCCGATAGCGATTGAGCGGTGCATGGCTACTCAGATGCCGAGTGATCTGATCATCCATGTTTTGCGTGGTCACGTTCATGCTGGTGAGGATGCCGTCGCCGACATAGGTTCTTAACGCCTCGACCAAGCGTTGGCGTTCGTCAAGGCTCAGGCTTGGGTGGCCTGGCTCGGGTGCCTGCGCAGATGCCCAGGTGTAGTTGCCCAAGGCAGGGCTCGATGGTAGCCCAAGACGCTGCCAATTGATCAGGTTACGCACCTGCGCGGCCGTTCGCGGCAGGTTTTCACCACTCAGCCCTGGAAAACGTTGTTGCAGAAACGCCAGCGCGGTGGTGTCTTTGTCGACGGCGCCAGGACGGGGTGCCAGGTTAAACCGCAGGTTCGCCAGGTCGACGAAGGCATAGTCAGCCTTTTCGAGCACACTGCGCTCCAACACGGTCAACCAGGCTTGCCGGTCAATCGCGTCCGCCTCGCCTTGAGTGAATCTGTGTTGCGCGGGATCCGACCCGGCAACCCACGATGACGAGACCTCAGGGGGGGTAACAAAAGGTGGGGGACCGAAACGCGCTGAAGAGAGAAGAGGTATTGCTGCAGGAACTTTTGATAACACGTCCATGACCCAGCGTTCAATAAGGGTTTCCAGACTGAGAGAAGGTCTGCGCTGGCTCCATAGGAAAAAGACGAGGCACAAGCCAGACCTTTCGCTACGCTAAATGCTGCCGACTCAACTCGCGTCGCGCAGAATGAGGCTGCGCAAGTGCCCCGGATTGGACCCGGACCACTTGCGGAACGCCTTGTAGAACGAACTGGTATCGGCAAACCCCAACCGCGACGCAATCTCGGCAAAACTGATCTGCGGTTCAGCCAGCCACACAATCGCCAGCTCCTTGCGTACACCGTCTTTGAGCCCCTGATAAGTCTGCCCCTCCTCTGCCAGGCGGCGGCGCAGTGTGGAAGCGGAAATGCACAAGCTGGCCGCAAGGCCCTCGGTTTCAGGCCAGGTATGGGGCGGCATCTGGCGCAGGTCGTGCTTGATGCGGGTGGCGAGGCTTTCGGGATCGCGGTATTTGACCAGGATGTTGGCCGGCGCACGGGCAAGGAAGCGCTTGAGTTCTTCCGGACTGCGCTTGATCGGCAGGTCGAGACAATCGGCTGAAAAAATCATGCGTGTGCGTGGTCGGTCAAAGCGCAGGTTGTCAGAAAACATCACCCGGTAATCGTCACAGAAGTCCGGCTGCGCGCAACGCAGTTCAATGGCGAGGATCGGGATGCGCCGCCCCGCCAGCCAGCAGGCGACGCCGTGGACGATCATCCAATAGGTGAAATAGGTAAAAGCGCGTTTTGGCTCACCAGGTTCCAGCAGGACGATCTCCGCCAGACTCTGTTGGCGAACCAGTTGGGCCGGAAGATGCTCAAGCATCAACGAGAGAAACCCCAAGCCGGTTTCCAGGCCGGCCGCCAGGCTGGGTTGCGCCATGGAGGCGCGACACAGGAACGCCAGGCTACCGGACTTGAGTGTGCGTGGGTCCATGCCAAAAAACTCATCGTCCCTGCGCCGCGCCAGCAAGCGCCACAGACGTGCATAGGCCGTGGCCGCCACGCGAGCATCGGACTGCTCAAGCAACGCCGGGTCAATCCCGACTTTGCTCAATGCCTCAACGGTGGCCGCTCCCGGCGCGCAACTGTGCAACAGCGCTTCGCGCACAAGGTGGATGGAGATAGTGTCTTTTTCCGACATGGGGCGTTGAACTGTCCGGCTGCAGTCTGGGTGGTCTGCATCATAAAGGCGGTTGCGCTTCGCCACCACCGTTCAGCCCACGTTCAGCAAAGGTCAATATTTCTTGTTTAGCAATGAGTATCATTATGTTACAACTTAGCTCCCTAACTAGTTGTGCCCGGGTGCCCGATGCTCGTTCCTTTTTTAATCATGCTGCGCGAAGGCATTGAAGCGGCATTAATCGTTGGCATTATCGCCAGTTACCTGCAACAGACCGGGCGTGGCCAGTGGATGCCTGCAGTGTGGATCGGCGTGTTCCTGGCGGCAGCGCTGGCGCTGCTGGTGGGCGGCGGCCTGGAGTTGGTCAGTGCGGAATTCCCGCAAAAGCAGCAGGAATTGTTTGAAGGTGTCGTCGGTCTGGTGGCCGTGGGCATCCTCAGTTCCATGGTGTTCTGGATGCGCAAAGTGGCGCGCTCGATTAAACACTCGCTGCATGAATCCCTCGATCATGCGCTCGCCGGCTCCAGGCATCAGGTGTTCGCCTTGATCGCCATGGTGTTCTTCGCCGTGGCCCGCGAAGGGCTGGAGACGGTGTTCTTCCTGTTGGCCGTGTTCCAGCAAAGCGAAGGTCCGGGCGCTCCGGTGGGCGCCCTGCTTGGCCTGGCGCTGGCCATTGTTGTGGGTTTACTGATTTATTCCGGCAGCATGCGCCTGAACCTCAGTGCGTTTTTCCGCTGGACCGGCCTGTTCATCCTGGTGGTCGCGGCCGGCATTCTCGCCAATTCGGTGCAAGCCCTGCATGAAGCCGGCGTGTGGAATCACTGGCAGACCGTGCTATTCGACTTCAGCGCTGCGTTGCCCATGGACAGCCCGCTCGGTTCGGTACTGGCCGGTATGTTCGGTTACCAGGAGGCGCCGACCGTGAGCACCCTGGGCGCCTATCTGATTTACCTGGTGGTGGCCCTGGTGATGTTCTTCCTGCCCGCGGCCCCTACCCAGCCCGTTGCCAATACCTCTTCAGTTTCCAGCCAGTAAGGACCGTCTCTTGTCCAACCCAACCCCTCAATCGGCCCCGCCGTCCCGCGCCCTGCGCTGGGGCGTGGCCGGCTCGGTGGTGGTGATGATCGCCGCCGGAGGCCTGTTCTACTACGCCTCGCAATTGGCCGCCGGCAAGCGCCAGACCAACCACAATGAAATCGCGGTGACCATCCACGGCCACGCCTGCGAACCCAACGCCCTGACGGTACCAGCAGGACATGCCAGCTTTCGCATCATCAACCGCTCCGACCGCGCGGTGGAGTGGGAAATCCTCGACGGCGTGCTGGTGGTCGAAGAGCGGGAAAACATCGCCCCAGGCCTGAGCCAAGTGATCAACGCCAACCTGCTGCCCGGCGACTACGCCATTACCTGTGGCCTGCTGAGCAACCCTCGCGGCACCTTGCATGTCACGCCCACGGCAGAGTCTGACGCCCAGGCCAAGGCCAAGCCGTCGATGGTGGCCTTTATCGGCCCGTTGTCGGAGTTTCGCGTGTACCTGAGCAGCCAAGGCGGTGCGCTGGTCAAGGCCGTAACGGTCCTGCAACAGGCCATCGCCGCCGGCGACCTGGCCCAGGCCCAGGCGCTGTATGTACCGGCGCGCGAGGCGTATCAGCGCCTGGCGCCGGCGTCTCAGCGTCTGGCCGAATTGGATAACGCGATCAATGCCCGCGCCGATTATTTTGAACAGCGCGAACAGGACCCCGCCTTCAGCGGCTTCCACCGCCTCGAATACAGCCTATTCCAGCAACACAGCCTTGATGGCCTCGCGCCGGTCGCCCAACGCCTGGTTACCGACGTCACCACGCTCAAGCAGCAATTACTGGCCCAGTCCCTGCCCCCGGAGCAACTGGTGAGCATCGTGGTCCACAACCTCAACAGCCTGGCGGACGTGCGGGCGGCGAGCGGTGAAGAGGAACGCTACAGCCACATCGACTTGAACGGCTTTGCCGCCAATCAGCAGGTCGCGCGCAAGGTGGTCGACCTGATGCGCCCGTTGCTGGTCAAGTCCGCCGCCGACCTGTTGCCCGCTATCGACAGCGCGCTCAACGCCTTCGACAGCGAACTCGACGGGCTCAAGGTGAATGACCGTTACCCCAGCTACGACAAGGTTACAGCCGATCAGCGCAAGCAGATCGGCGACAAGGCCAAGGCACTGGCCGTTGCACTCGATGGAATCGACCCCGCCCTTGGCCTTTCCGGCCTGCAGTGAAGACGACCGCATACATGAGTGATACAGAACAGTTTGACCTCCAACGTCGCCGCGTCCTGTTGGGCATGGCGGCCACCGGCGCTGCGATTGCCGGCAGCAGCCTGACCTGCCCGGCGATGGCGGCAGCGGCTGAGCAAGTCACCACCGCACCGCGCAGTGACAAGACCCAGGACCACCAGGCGTTTTTCGGCAAGCACCAAAGCGGCATCGTCACCCCGCGCCCGGCCTGCGGCATGGTCGTGGCGTTCGATGTACTGGCCAGCGACCGCCAAGACCTGGAACGTCTGTTCCGCACCCTCAACGAGCGCATCGCATTTCTGATGACCGGCGGCACCGTGCCCCAGGTCGACCCGAAATTGCCGCCCACCGATTCCGGCATCCTTGGCCCTGTGGTCACACCGGATAACCTGACCATTACAGTATCGGTCGGTGAGTCGTTGTTCGACGAACGCTTCGGCCTTGCCGCCGCCAAGCCCAAGCGCCTGAGTCGCATGGTCGGCTTTCCCAACGATGCACTGGAACCGGCGCAGTGTCACGGCGACCTGAGCCTGCAGTTCAGCTCCAACACGCCGGACACCAATATCCACGCGCTGCGCGACATCGTCAAAAACCTGCCCGACCTGCTGCTGGTGCGCTGGAAGCAAGAAGGCAGCGTGCCGCCCCAGGCACCGGCCAAGCCCGGCGAACCGGCACAGAGTGCGCGCAACTTCCTGGGCTTTCGCGATGGCTCGGCCAACCCCAACTCCAACGATGACAAGGCCATGGACCAGATCGTCTGGGTACAGCCCACCAGCGACGAGCCGGCCTGGGCCGCCCATGGCAGTTACCAGGCCGTGCGCATCATCCGTAACTTTGTCGAGCGCTGGGATCGCACCCCGCTGCAAGAACAGGAAAGCATCATCGGCCGTATCAAACCCACGGGCGCGCCCATGGACGGCCAGCACGAAACCCAGGTCCCGGACTACCGCAAGGACCCGCAAGGCAAGTTGACCAAGCTTGATGCTCACATCCGCCTGGCCAACCCGCGCACCCCGCAGACCCAGGCCAACCTGATCCTGCGGCGGCCGTTCAACTACTCCAACGGCGTCAACAAAAATGGTCAACTGGACATGGGCTTGTTGTTCATCTGCTACCAGGCTGACCTGGAGAAAGGCTTTATCAGCGTGCAAACCCGGCTCAACGGCGAACCGCTGGAGGAGTACCTCAAGCCAGTGGGTGGCGGGTATTTCTTTACCTTGCCGGGTGTCACCGGGCCCAAGGATTTCATCGGACGCACGCTGCTCGCCGCAACGCACCCTCACCCCCCTGCCAAGACCTAAAACACCCCACAGCGGAATGCCTCCCATGAAGAAGTCGTCTATCGCGTTGTTGTTACTCAGCCTTTCGCCACTGGCAAGCTTCGCCGCTACTGCGCCGTTGGACCTGGTGGGCCCGGTGTCGGATTACAAAATCTACGTCACCGAAGAAATCGCTGAGCTGGTCACCCAGACCCAGGCGTTTACTGACGCCATCAATAAAGGCGACCTGGCCACCGCCAAGAAGCTCTACGCGCCGACTCGCGTGCACTATGAGTCCATCGAGCCGATCGCCGAGCTGTTCAGCGACCTCGACGCGTCCATCGACTCACGCGTCGACGATCACGAGAAAGGCGTCAAGGCCGAAGACTTCACCGGTTTCCACCGCATCGAGTACAGCCTGTTCTCCGAGAACACCACCCAGGGCCTCGCCGCCCTGGCCGATAAACTCAACAAGGACGTGTTGGACCTGAAAACCCGGGTTGACGGCCTGACCTTCCCGCCGGAAAAAGTCGTCGGCGGCGCCGCAGCGCTGCTTGAGGAAGTCGCCGCCACCAAGATTTCCGGTGAGGAAGACCGTTACAGCCATACCGACCTGTACGACTTCCAAGGCAACATCGACGGTGCAAAGAAAATCGTCGACCTGTTTCGTGGCCAGATCGACCACCAAGACAAGGCATTTTTGGCCAAGGTCGATAAAAACTTCGCCGCCGTGGACAAGATCCTGGCCAAATACAAGACCTCGGATGGCGGCTTCGAGACCTACGACAAAGTCAAGGAAAACGACCGTAAGGCTTTAGTGGGCCCGGTCAATACACTGGCGGAAGATTTGTCCACTTTGCGTGGGAAGTTGGGACTCAACTGATCGAAAGCGCCCCCCGTACGTCACGGCGAGGGCGCTGCCTGAAGTGTTTCAGGTCGTCATGCGGGCAGTGCTTCAAACCCATCCAGCGGCGTGCCGGTCGGCAACCCGGTCTTTGGATGGGTCGCGTACCAACGTCCATCGGTCTGTACCGCGTACACCGGTATCGAATGATTGTGTCCGTTATGAGCACCAGGCTGAACCGCCTGCTCCTGGACATTGTGCGGCGCCTGCAACTGGTTTGATACACCCAGGCAAGTGCGCAGTTTTTCTTCCACCACGCCAAGCTTTAAAAGCACTGAGGGGTTCGATGCCCTGCCTAACGCTTTAGGCAGCGCGACGAGCCCTTTCCCTCCAGCGGCCATCAAATCTGCCGCGCCATCCAGTGGGTTCAAGAAGCCACTGACCACCTCAACCCCCTTTTCCAGTACGCGAAACGCCTTGACGCCGAAGGGAGCCACAGCTTTTGTGGACTTGACGAGCGGTTTCAAGGTTCCAAATGCCCCACCTGCGAATGCCCCGGCGGTGTCGATGATCAGCCCGCGCATCCCTTCAACGATGTTGCCTTTGGTCAGGTCAATGACGGCCCCGACAAACGGGATCATGCTCAACAAAATACTGTCGTTGCGGCGCAACATTTCGCGCTTTTGTTCCAGCGGCAACATGCCGTGCGCGACCTTCAGCACGCTGGCACGATGATGGATAAAATTGCCCTGCATGATCCGATCGACAATTGACCGGGTGCGGGGCGACGAAAAACTGTTAGGCACCTGGTTGGATGCCTCGCCCTGTACAGAGACCGGCGTAGCGTGCAGGGTCTCGCCCAGCTTATCAATAATGACACCTGGCGAGGTCACACCGGGCCTGGGCAAGGCATTGGAGCTGTAAGCGGCAAAATCAAATGGTTCCACCGCGCCCAGCCGCACGGGGAGCTCTGACACCGCCCAAGGCCCATACGTCTTCGGCACCGTTTGAAAGGTCCCTCCGAGGGCCAAATCACGCGGCAGGTCTTCGCGCTTGACGATCAACAGCTTGTCCGGGAACACCTCGAAGTAGCTGATTACCCCGTTGTAATTGCAGCGTATCAGCGTGCCCTTTCGCCCTCTGCGCTCCTCCACCTGCTCCGGTGTTACATCTATCTCAGGCACGCTATCGGTTGCCTCGCGCAAGGCAAACAGGTCCACGTCCCCCCACTCCAAGGCTTGGCGATCAGCCAACGGCAGTTGGGCGATCATGCGTCTTGTGGCGATGCTCAAACCCTGCTTGAGTTTGTCCAGGTAGGCATCGACTTCACCAGGCAACTGGGCCTGCACATCCGGTAAATGGGCGATCCTGGCGTTCAACGCTTGCACGTTGGCATCAACGGCTGCCTGGTCGGATGCGCTCAGCCGCGGTATGACAAATGGTGAGGTGCGCCGGGCTGGTTGTGGCGGCTGCTCCCCGGGCGCCAGCAGCATCCACCGGTCCCTTGTAAGGTCGCCGGTCATGTACGTCTCGATCAGCGTACGCGTTCTCGGCTCGGACAGCTTCATGTTGCGGCGTTCATCCGGGTCTGCGATGTATACCCGCATGGCTTTCAACTGTTCCGCGCTCAGGCCTGGAAATACTGTCTGCAAGTTCCTGATCGCCGAGTCTTCTCGTATAGGCAGCGGCAGGTTGAACTGCTCCAACGCATAAACGAGTTGCTCGCACTCCTCATTGAAAGCCGTGATGGCCTGCAGATGGTGCTGCTGTGTGTAGCGGCCATCCACTGGCTTTTCATAAAGCCCGCGCATCAAGCCCCAATCGAGTAACACGTCGATCCCATAATTATCCAATACCGCCGCTTCGCCCGGCGTACTGGTGCTCAGCCGGCTGAGCCCCATAATTTCGGTGTAGCTCATGCGCCGCGAGCAACCAGGCCCACCTTGACGCTCGGCAAACGTGACCCCCAGGCGAAAGTCGGCCCATTCCACCGAGCCTATCCGCATCGTGGAAGGGATATCCCGGACCAGAAACTCGGGCGCGCTACTGGCCAACAACAGATGCGCGGCCAGCGGTACCGTCTTTGGATCGAGCAAGGTGTTCTGAGCCAGTTGGGTCTCGATTTCAGCGCGTACCGACGCCATCGTCCGTCCACTGTTGGCGGGCTGATAGATGTCATAACCGGCAACGTTCCCAGGGCGCCGAGGCATCTTGGGGTCAATCTGCAACAGGGCCGCAGTGAGTGCCCACTGTTTGGCTTCTAGGGTCGATAAGTCATAGGTGCCGGACGCGCTCTGAAAATACAAACTGCGAGCAGCGGCCTTGCCCCAGTTCAGGGCTGACGGGTGGTCGAGGATCCGCTCCAGTATCTTGTCGGCGTTGGCACGCACTTCTTGCGGGGTGTGCTCATCGAGTACGCCGCGAAAATCCAAGGCGCGCAATAGACTCGGTTCGCTGCGGCTGATGGCATCGTCGCGCATGAACTGAGCTACCAAACGTTTGTCATTTTCAGACAACATGCCCGGTGCCCATGGTCGTGCAAGCAATTGCGCGTAATTACCCAGCGCGGGGGCAGGCGCCACCGCAGCTTGCAACCAGCGAATGACATTGCGCACTTCCTTCGCGGTCTTGGGTACGAGGAAGCCGTGAGAAATCAGTGCATCACGCACGGCGGCCTTGTCGGCCCCGTTTGTGGCAAGCACCGACGTAGCGCCGATCGGCGTCTGCGCATCGGCCAGCGACACCTCTTCGTCGTCGGGTCGATTGCGAACCAGATCAGCCAGGCAACCTGCCAGGTATTGACGCTCGTCCAGCCGGTCGATGGTTTTTCTTGCCGCAAGGCTGCTGCCCTGCAGCCGGCCTTTTGTCTCGGTTGACCAACCGGACCATTCCTCCGCCAACAGATGTCCACGCACCAACGCCAACTCATCGGCATTCGTTGGCGGGGTGATGTCATGCCACTGCAAGACAGCATTGCGAGAAAACCGGTCGGACTGTTCCGGCACATAAGCCACCCCATTACCCGCCCTATCCAGCGCCGTGGCAGCGGCGCGCAATCGGGCCCCGACCTGCCACCAGCCAGAATCGTCGTTCAGAGTGAACGTCTTTCGCGTTCCCACGCGACCGCTTAAGACCAGCCCTGTGATCGAATCCGGTTTTACCACCACGGTGTCCAGGGCCATGCCTTTGCTCATAATCCACGCCTTGACTTCATCAGTATTGAACGCACTGCGCAAAGCGGCAAAGCCTGCGTAGAAAGTGCTGTCGGTGGGGATCTGGACGAGGGAATCCCACGCGTGGCGCGTGGCTGATGTCGCTAGCTCGTTACGCAGGCGGTGATCACCCTCGCTCGACGCCAAGGGCACAGGTTGCAGCGTCCATCGTCGGAGACTATTTACAGCAGGATTTGAGGCTGCTTCGCGCTTGCTGCGAACAACAGGGTCGGGAAAGGCGTTTGCCGCCGGGCTCACAGAATGCAGCGGCGGCGTAAACGCAAGGGTGTCGCGACTAGGGCTGATACTCGACATGTCTGTTTCCTCTGAACCAATCAAGGGCAGAGTTCTCGTCCCTAAGAACCGTCGAGAAACAACGTAGCAACCAACACAAGCTATGCGAGTAGGTAAACTCCTAAGGCGGTGAAAACAGTCCTACAGAATACGGTACAGCAACCGCTCGATGCGCACTCGACTGACCCGGCGCAGGAACTTGCCCACCGCGGGTGGATAATCCACCAGCGTTTGCAACTGTTGGTAGCCCTCGATACGGGTTACGTGCTGGAAGATCTGGGCCAACTCGGTACGCCGCGGCGCTAGCCACTGCCCTTGTGGATCATCGATCAGCAAGCCGTTTTCCAAATCGAGGCGAAACGCCCGAGGGTTGAGGTTGTTGCCGGTGAGCAAGGTGTAGCGCTCATCCACCCACATGCCCTTTAGATGGTAGGTGTTATCGCCGTCGCGCCATAAGTGCAGGTTCAACTGGCCGCTGTTGATCATCGGCTGATGCCGCTTGGCAAAGCGTCGCAGGCTGATCTCGTACAGGTACGGCAACGCCGCAATCACTTTGAAAGGTTCGGTGGGCGGAATGTAGAAATCGTTGGCGGTCTTGTCGCCCACCACGATGTCGATCTTCACACCGCGTGCCAGAGCGCGGTTGATCTCACGGGTCACCGGCAATGGGAGGTTGAAATACGGCGTGCAAATAGTCAGCTGCTGCTGGGCGCTGGCGATCAATTCGAGGATCACCCGGCTCAACGGGTTGTTCTTGCCGACGCCCAGCAATGGGCTGAGCGACAGATGGCCGTTGGGCAACTGCCCGGCCGTAGTGTCGTAGGCCGCATGCTTGAGACGGCTGCGCAGGTCGCCGATATCGTTGCGCAGGCTGCGAGTGGTGGGCGGGTTCGGCAGGTCCAGGCGATGCACGGCCTTGGACGCCACCAGGCCGTGTTCCACCAGGTGCTGCATCGAATCGGCCAGGGGTTGGCTATGGATCAGATGGTAACGGTCGAAGCGGTATTTATCGAACTTGTGCAGGTACACATTGTTCAGGCTGGCGCCGCTGTACAGCACGCTGTCATCGATCACGAAACCCTTGAGGTGCAACACGCCGAACAGCTCGCGGGTTTGCACCGGCACGCCGTACACCGGTACTTCGGTGGCGTGGCGCTGAGTCATCGCCTGGTACCAGGCGCTGTTGCCCGGTTGCTTGCCCGCGCCGATCAACCCGCGCTGGGCGCGCAGCCAATCAACCATCACCACGATGTCCAGTTCGGGCCGTGCGGCCTTGGCGGCATGCAGCGCGTCGTAGATTTCCTGCCCCGCCTCATCCTGCTGCAAGTACAAGGCAACGATGTATATACGCCGCTTGGCCTGGGCGATTTTCTCCAACAAGCAGCGACGGTAGGCGTCGGCGCTGGGCAGCACTTCAATGGCCTCGTTGGACAACGGGAAACCGCGCAGCTTGGGCAACAGGGAGCGTTTGAAGAACGACGGCATAGGGCTCGCAATGGGTCGAATCCGAAGAGGCCCAAAGCTTACACCATGAGGCTGCTCAGGTCTCGCAGTGGGCAATTCAAAAAACCTGTTGACCATGAAGAACGATCGTTCTACTGTGCGAAACATGAACGATATCACTCAGAATGAAACCCGCGACATCATCCTCGACGTCACCGAAAAATTGATCTATCGCCACGGCATTGCTGCCACCGGCATGGACTTACTGGTGAAAACCGCCGGGGTGTCGAGAAAGAGTATCTACCGCTACTTCGCCAACAAGGATGAGTTGGTGATTGCTGCCCTTCAACGCCGCGACGAGCGCTGGATGCAGTGGCTGCGCAGCGAATTGGAACACAGCGACGACAGCGGCCAGCGCCTGCTGGAGCTGTTCAGCGCGCTCAAGCGCTGGTTCGGCTCGGCGGACTTTCGCGGCTGCGCCTTTATCAACACCAGCGGTGAAACCGGCGACGCCCAAGACCCGGTGCGCCTGTTGGCCAAGGCCCATAAACGCAAACTGTTCGAGTACGCACTCGAACTGTGCCAAGCACATGGCACTCCCGCCCCGGAGCAGCAGGCCGCGCAACTGCTGATCCTGATCGATGGTGCCATTACCGTCGCCCTGGTCATGGGTGATTCAACAGCTGCCGATAATGCGCAATGCATGGCGCGGACCTTACTGCAACTTTGAACTCACAGACCAGGCAACTTTCGACCCAACCTTAATTACTTTGAGGAGCCGCCCATGTCAGCCCAAGAAGACGTCCGTCCACCCCTGCCGCCGTTTACCCGCGATTCGGCCATCGAAAAAGTCCGCCTGGCGGAAGACGGCTGGAACTCCCGCGACCCACAACGCGTGTCTCTGGCCTACACCCTGGATACGAACTGGCGCAACCGCGCCGAATTTGCCCATAACCGCGAAGAAGCCAAGCAGTTCCTGAGCCGCAAATGGGCCAAGGAGCTGGATTATCGACTGATCAAGGAATTGTGGGCCTTCACCGATAACCGCATCGCCGTGCGCTATGCCTATGAATGGCACGATGATTCGGGTAACTGGTTTCGCTCGTACGGCAATGAGAACTGGGAGTTCGACGAGAACGGCTTGATGGCCAACCGCTTTGCCTGCATCAACGATATGCCGATCAAAGAGAGCGAGCGCAAGTTCCATTGGCCGCTGGGGCGGCGCCCGGATGACCATCCGGGCCTGTCAGAACTGGGGCTATAAACCCGATTCTGCAGACCGAATGAAATCCAATGTGGGAGCTGGCTTGCCTGCGAAAGCGGTCGTGCAGTAACAGATTCAGCGCCTGACACACCGCCTTCGCAGGCAAGCCAGCTCCCACACTTGGATCGCAGGGCATCAATTGGATCAACGTCTGCTGTCAGCGCCCTCCCGCACGTTTAGTCCTGATTCAGCCAGACCTACGGCAACGAAAGCTGGGAATTCGACGAGGACGGCTTGATGGCCAACCGCTTTGCCTGCATCAACGATATGCCGATCAAAGAGAGCGAACGCAAGTTCCATTGGCCGCTGGGGCGGCGCCCGGATGACCATCCAGGCCTGTCAGAGCTGGGGCTATAACCCCGACTCTGCAGACCGAATGAGATCCAATGTGGGAGCTGGCTTGCCTAAGAAAGCGGTGGTGCAGTAACAGATTCAGCGCCTGAAACACCGCCTTCGCAGGCAAGCCAGCTCCCACACTTGGATCGCAGGGCATCAATTGGATCAGCGTCTGCTGTCAGCCCCACGTACGTTTAGTCCTGATTCAGCCCAACCCGATACAACACGCCGTCATCCTCATCAGTCAGCACATACAGAAAGCCATCCGGTCCCTGCCGCACATCGCGAATTCGCGCTTTCAATTCGCCCAACAAGCGTTCTTCGTGGATCACCTTGTCCCCCTCGAACTGCAACCGAATCAGCTCTTGGCTGGCCAGCGCGCCGATAAACAGGTTGTGCTGCCATGCCTTGAATCGGTCGGCGTCGTAGAACGCCATGCCACTGATGCCCGGCGATTTCTCCCAGACATGATGGGGCGCCACTGTGCCCTCTGCCGTTTTGCCCTTGGCTTCCGGAATCGGCAGCAGGGAATAGTTGATGCCATGGGTTGCCAACGGCCAACCGTAGTTCTTGCCGCGCTCGATGATATTGACTTCGTCGCCGCCACGGGGCCCGTGTTCATGTTCCCAGATCGTGCCGCTCCAGGGGTTCAGGGCCAGCCCCTGAGGGTTACGCTGCCCGTAGGACCAGATCTCCGGACGCACGCCGGGTTGACCGACAAAGGGGTTGTCGTCCGGCACGCGCCCATCCGGGTAGATGCGCACCACTTTACCTTGCAGCTTGTCCAGGTCTTGGGCCGTGGGGCGGTCGTTGTTCTCCCCGAGAGTCACGAACAGGTAGCCATCACGGTCGAAGGCCAGGCGCGAGCCGAAGTGGTTGCCAGTAGACAGCTTGGGCTCCTGGCGCAGTATCACCTTGAAGTCTTCCAAGCCGCTCAAGTCGGCCGCCAAACGCCCGCGCCCTACGGCTGTACCGGCCTTGCCGCCCTCGCCACCGCCTTCGGCGTACGACAGGTACACCAGGCGGTCCTGCTTGAAGTCTGGCGACAGCACCACATCCAGCAACCCACCCTGCCCTTTGGCCCATACCTGCGGCACGCCCTTCAAAGGCGCAGACAGCTTGCCGTCCGGGCTGACAAAACGCAGGTGCCCAGGCAATTCTGTCACCAGGAAACCTTGCTGGTCGGGCAAAAACGCCAGCGCCCACGGATGGTCCAGGCCCTTGGCGACTGGCGTGGCGGTGATGCTGCCTTGCTCGCTGGGGAACTGTTGGCTATCGGCGGCATACGCCGCGCTCAACGGCAGTAACGCGCTGGCGCACAGGGCGGCTAGCAGGGTTTTACTTACAAACATAAGGCGAAATCCTTAGCGGCGATTGCCGTTGGCATCATAGGTGGGCGCTTTGGGTGCGGTGGCTGGTCGGCTGGGGGCCGCTTCCTGCTTGGGGTAGCGGTTGCCGATGCCGCCGTTTTCCAGCGTCGGCCGCGGGTTTGCCGGGACAGGCTGGATACTGCGAACCGCCGGTGCATTGGGCTGGGTGCCCTGCATGCTATTGGGGTTGGCCCGGTGAATAGGGCCGTAGTCGCTACGCCCTGGCAGATTTTGCGCCTGGGCCAATGGCGCAAGGGCCAGGCCCAGCGCCAATGCTGAAAGATGACGTACACAACGGTTCATGGCCAAACCTCTCTATGCCAAGTACTACGTGCTTTCGATAACACGCTACGCCGTGGGTTCGCGTTGTGACACTAAATAGTTTCTCATCAGGTGTAACACGATCTGTCCGAGCATCTATCCGCCGAAACTTTTGCCGTGCTCTGCGAGTCACCAGCACACAGGCTCTTCGTTGAGGAATAACACCTATGCCACGGGCAATCTGGAAAGGCGCCATCAGTTTCGGCTTGGTTCACATCCCGGTATCGCTGGTCTCGGCGACCTCTTCACAAGGCGTCGACTTCGACTGGCTGGACAAGCGCAGCATGGACCCGGTGGGCTATAAGCGCATCAACAAAACCACCGGCAAGGAAGTCACCAAAGACAATATCGTCAAGGGCGTGGCCTTTGAAAAAGGACGCTATGTGGTGCTCAGCGAAGACGAAATTCGCTCGGCACACCCCAAGTCCACCCAGACCATCGAAATCATCGCCTTCGTCGCCAGCGACCAGATCCCCCTGCAAAACATCGACACGCCTTACTTTCTCGCCCCGGATAAACGCGGCGGCAAGGTCTATGCACTGCTGCGCGAAGCGCTGAAAAAAACCGGCAAGGTCGCCCTGGCCAATGTGGTGCTGCACACCAAGCAGCATCTGGCTGCGTTGATGCCGCTGGAGTCGGCGCTGGTGCTGGTCATGCTGCGCTGGCCCGCCGAAGTGCGCAGCCTGGATGAGTTGGAATTGGGCAGCGATGTGACAAAGCCGACCCTGGCCAAAGGTGAATTGGACATGGCCAAGCGCCTGGTGGAAGACATGAGCGCCGATTGGCAGCCCGATGAATACCGTGACAGCTTCCAGGACAAGATCAGGGCGCTGGTGGCGAAGAAGGCCAAGGCCGGCAAGATCGAAGATGTGGAAACGGCCGAAGGCGGCGAAGAGCGAAAATCCGCGGATGTCATCGACCTGACGGAACTGCTCAAACGCAGCCTGGCGGGTAAACCTGCGGCGAAAAAGAGCGCCGCGAAAAAGTCCAATAACAAGGCCTCTTGAGCCTGCCATTGACGGGAGAACGACATGGCAAAGCCCCTGAGCGAGTACAACCGCAAGCGCGATTTCAAGATCACCGCCGAACCCGCAGGCAGCTCACCCGCCAGCAAACGTAACGCTTCGGCCCTGAGCTTTGTGATTCAAAAGCATGATGCGCGCAACCTGCATTACGACTTTCGCCTGGAACTGGATGGCGTGCTGTTGAGCTGGGCGGTGCCCAAGGGCCCAAGCCTGGACCCGAGCCAGAAACGCCTGGCGGTGCATGTTGAAGACCACCCACTGAGCTATGGCAGTTTCGAGGGCAGTATCCCCACCGGCCAATACGGTGCGGGGGATGTAATCGTGTGGGACCGAGGCATCTGGCAACCCCACGATGACCCGCGCAAAGCCTACGCGGCGGGTAAACTCAAATTCACCCTGGTGGGTGAAAAACTCTCCGGTGACTGGGCGCTGGTGCGTACCCGCCTCAAGGGCAGCGGTGACAAGGAGCAGTGGCTGTTGATCAAGGAAAACGATCAGCAGGCGCGCCCGGCCTCTGAGTTCGATATTGTCGAGGCCGAGCCCGCCAGCGTGCTCAGCGATGCGGTCGTGGGCAAGCCAAAAGCCAAGGCCAAGGCCAAACCCAAGGCCGCGCCAAAAGCCAAAGCGCCCAAGCGCAACGCTGCGCTGCCTGACGAGTTTGCCCCCCAACTGGCAACCTTGGTCGACCGCGCCCCCGAGGGTGATTGGCGCTACGAAATCAAGTTCGACGGCTACCGCATCATGGCGCGCATTCGCGACGGTGAAGTGCGCCTGTTCACCCGCAACGGCCACGACTGGACCGAGCGCCTGCCGCGTCAGTGCAAAGCCTTGCAAGCGCTCAAGCTCAAAGACAGTTGGCTGGATGGCGAAGTGGTCAGCCTCAATGGCGACGGGCTGCCGGATTTCCAGGCGCTGCAAAACGCATTCGATATCGGCCGCAGCCTGGACATCGTCTATTACCTGTTCGATGCACCCTTTTTGAATGGCCGCGACCAGCGCGAAGACCCGGTCGAGGAGCGTCGGGCTGCGCTTAAATCCGCACTGTCCGCCAGCCGAAGCAAACTGCTGCGCTTCTCCGAAGCCTTTGCCGCCAGCCAGCGCGATATTTTCGAGAGCGCCTGTGACCTGTCGCTCGAAGGCGTGATCGGCAAGCGCGCCGGCAGCCCCTACGTGTCGCGGCGCAGTGCCGACTGGATCAAGCTCAAATGCCGCCTGCGCCAGGAGTTCGTGATTGTCGGCTACACCCGCCCCCAAGGTTCGCGCAGCGGCTTTGGGGCGCTGCTGTTGGCGGTCAACGATGACACCGGCCTGGTATATGCCGGGCGCGTGGGCACGGGCTTTGATCAGGCGGCGCTGAAAACTATCTATGCCAAGCTCACGCCGCTCGAGCGCAAGGACTCGCCACTGCAAAAGCCATTGACCAGTGCCCAGGCCCGCGGCGTGCATTGGGTTGAGCCGAGCCTGGTAGGCGAAGTGCAATTTGCCGAATGGACCCGTGAAGGCGTGGTGCGCCAAGCCGCGTTTGTGAGCCTGCGCACCGACAAGCCAGCCTCGCAGATCATTCATGAACAGCCGCGCGCGGCCAAGTCGGTCAAGGCACCGCAGGCATCGAAAGCCGGTAAAGCGCAGGCAACGGTGAAGAACGTGAAAATCACTCACCCCGAGCGCATTATCGACAAGCACAGCGGCACGCAAAAACAGCAATTGGCACAGTTCTACACCGATATCAGCGAATGGATCCTGCCCTTTCTGCGCGCACGTGCCGTGTCCCTGCTGCGCGCGCCGGAAGGGATCGAAGGTGAGCAGTTCTTCCAGAAACACTCAGAGCGCATGGCAATACCCCACATCAAGCAATTGGACCCGGCGCTGGATCCAGGCCATGCGCGCCTGATGGAAATAGACAGCGTGGAAGCCCTGGTCGGCGCGGTGCAAATGGGTACGGTCGAGTTTCACACCTGGGGCGCTACCGCAGACAAGATTGAAACGCCCGACCTGTTCGTGCTCGATCTCGATCCGGACCCGGCCTTGCCCTGGAAAGCCATGCTGGAAGCGGCCCAACTGACTCTGTCGGTACTTGATGAGCTGGGCTTGCAGGCTTTCGTCAAAACCAGCGGCGGCAAGGGCCTGCACTTGATCGTGCCATTGGCCCGGCGCGATAACTGGGACACCGTCAAGGCATTCGCCAAAGCCATTGCCCAATTCATGACCCGCCAACTGCCCGAACGCTTTACCGCCACCAGTGGCCCCAAGAACCGCGTGGGCAAGATCTTTATCGATTACCTGCGTAACGCCCGCGGCGCCAGTACCGTGGCGGCGTATTCAGTGCGGGCACGCCCGGGCTTGCCAGTGTCGGTGCCGGTGAGTCGAGAGGAGTTGAAAGGATTGCGCGGCGCCCAACAGTGGACAGTGGCGAACCTGCACCAACGGTTGCAGGCCTTGAAGGACGACCCGTGGGTGGGGTATGCCAATCGGCAGAAGATCAGCAAAAAAATGTGGGACAAGTTGGGCGCGCAACCCCCTGGGTGATCCGCGCCCTGAGCCAGGTCAGATAAGAATGAAGATCAGCGCCAGACCGGCAAAGATCGCCCACTTTTCCAGGTAGTAGCGCGTGCGGTTGCGCTTTTTGAGCTCCTTGCCACGCAGGCGAATCTTGTACAGCCGGGTGAAGGCACGGTTGAGGCCGCCGGTCTTGTCACCCTCATCGTTGGGCGAACCTGCGGCCGCCATCACATTGCGGCTGAACCAGCGATTGAACGCAGCCGCCCAGCGGTACTTCATCGGCCGTTCGATATCACAGAACAGTATGATGCGGTTCTGTTGGGTGGTGTTTTCCGCGTAGTGAATGTAGGTCTCGTCGAACATCACCGGCTCGCCGTCGCGCCAGTAATAGCTTTCGCCGTCCACGTTGATGTAGCAGCCTGGATCGTTAGGCGTATCCAGCCCCAGGTGATAGCGGTACGAGCCCGCATACGGGTCGCGGTGACGCACCAGCTTGGAGCCCGGTGGCAGCTCGGCGAACATCGCGGCCTTGATCGAGCCGATGCTTTGCACCAGCTCGGTGGTGCGTGGGCACAGCTTCATCGCCGAGGGGTGACTGTCGCCGTACCACTTGAGGTAGAAACGCTTCCAGCCGGTCTTGAAAAACGAGTTGAACCCTACGTCGTTGTATTGCTCCGAGCGTTTGATCTCACCCGCCCGCATCAGATTCTGGCCTTCTTCGCGGATCTCTTCCCAGTGCTCCTGCAATGGGCTCAGGTCTGGAAAGTCGCTGGGCGAAAGGTAGGGACGGCTGGGCTGCTTGGAGAACAGGTACAGGAAACAGTTGATCGGCGCCAGGAACGTCGAGTGATCACTAAGCTGGCGACCCAGCTTGTGTCGCACCCGACCACGCAGGTGTACATACGCAATGGAAGCAACGTAGAGAGCAACAATGATGAGTTTCAAGGGATTCGTCACACGTCAGGGAGAGAACAGGCTGCTCCTGCGAGCCCACAACGGCCGAGGATGGATAGCAGCACCTGAAATCACAATTCACATACAGGTGACACGGCCGGCGGATAACCGCCTGCGTGCCACCATTGGCAGTTATTTAGCCACACTTTGTAACCAAAGGTTAACTAAGAATTGTGAAAAGCTGTCTATTGAGTGTGCTGAGGGTAGGAGCAGGCAGGCCCTTGAGCCTGCCTGTTTGAGGGCGTTTGAAGGGTTACAGCGGGGTGTCTTTATCCTCGCGGCGATCCCCTAATGCCGTATAGGGCACGGCCTGAGTGCGGCTGCGAACGAAGTAGCGGATCAGCGCAATCATCAGGCCCAGCAACAGGCCGCCGACCAGGCTCAATGCGATGACCAGCGGTTTTTTCGGCTTGATCGGCGACAAAGGCTCCTGGGCTCGACGGTCAATCGTCACCAGCTTGAGGTTGCTCATATCGATATTCAAACCACGCAACCTGGCGACTTCAGCGCGAAGCGGCTCGACGTCCTGCAAGAAGATGTCTTCATTGCCCCGCTTGCGCAGCACCTCAACCTCGCGGTTGCTTTCCAGCAGTTGCAGCTCTTTGCCGATCTCGGCAATGCGCGGGTTGGTGAAATCGTCGCTGGTACGCTGCTGCAATGCAGCGCGTTCGGCTTCCAGCGCCTCGGTCCCCATGAAATACAGCGGGATCTTCTGGTTGTTCACCTCGGTCCGCATGACCTGGCTCGAACCCGTGCGGGTGGAGTCGGCCATTGAGGACGGCGTTGTTGGTGTACGAATGCCCATGGACTTGGCAATGCTGATGGCTTCGGCCAACTCGGCGAGGCGGTTGGTGCGTTCCATCTTCATCTGCAGGCGCAGGGCGCTGAGTTCATCCTGCAGTTGGGCACGCTTGAGCCGGTCCGCTTCCAGGAGCTTGGCGATTTTCGATTCTTTATCGGTATCGTAGTTGGCGCGGGCGGCGTCGATCTTGCCCTTGAGCTCGCTCAAGCGGTTATTGACGATAACCTTCAGGTCGGCACCCACCTGCTGACGCTCGGCGGCAATGGCGTAGTCCACAAAACCGTTGAGGATCGCAACACCATCGACGTCGGTCGGGTATTGCAACTCCAGACGGATATAACTGCTCAACGAATCGGACTTCTTGGGGTCGGGCAAAATCAGATTGACGGAATTGCGGTTGAACGCCTCAAAGCTCTGCTCAAGGGTTTGCCCCGGCTTCTTGAACGCCTTGAACAACTCCTCATGATCCTTGAAGAACCCCAGGCGCGCATCATAGGAATCCAACTGCGCGCCCACCTTGAGCAGCGCATCGGCAGGCGGCAACTTATACACTTCCGAACGGTTCAAGGCGTCCAACTCGTTGATTGCAGCAGGCCGCAACACACTGCTGACTTCATAGGTCTTGGGTGCCAGGAAGGCATAACCTGCGCCTAATACCCCGGCCAGAAGCGTACACCCGACCACCAGCTTTTTTTGTCGCCAGATGGCGTGAAACAATTCAAATAAATCAATTTCATCAGACGCTGCGGAAGGCGGAAGCGGGGAAGTACGATTCAAAATAAGAACACCTTAAAATAATACTAAAAGGCCATCATTCTCAGAAGTCTGAATGACTTCAAAAATCAGGGACAACGCCCTGGATACGGCAGACCAATGGCGATGTGACCACTCAGTTCCCTGAAATATCCCACAAACTTAGGGATTATTTCGGTTTCATTTCGGTGAGTAAGCCAAATCACACAGCCATGTCAGACTGATCTGGTTGCAAGCGTAGTCAATACAACATGAAAAAGCTGTCAAATACCTGTCTTATAAAGAAAAAAATTTCGCCTACAGGTGGAACAGTGTCAGCCTCACTACAATTGAACATTTTTTTGAACAGCAATAAGGAGTTTGCATGTCACCCCTTTCCGCTTCGGACTTTCGCGCACTGCAAGGCACTTGGGAACAAACAGCCCTTGAAGACAGTGGCGTGCTCAACCCAGTGGATGCCCACAGCGCGCCGGGAGCAACGACGACAATTGCGGGGGATCGATTCGAAGTGACCACGGTCAGTGGCGAAATATTGCTGGCGGGTCGGTTCGAGCTGGACGCCAGTACCACGCCCAAAAGCATCACTTGGACAGACGCCATCGGCGAAGATGCAGGCAAGCAACTCCCCGCCAGTTACCGGCTCGACGGCGATGATTTCGTATTTATCGCAGCGGATGAGGGCATGCCCAGGCCCACTGTATTCAGCACTGGCCCAGGGCAAACCATGCGCACCTTCGTACGGCGCTCTTGATCAAATGTGGGAGCTGGCTTGCCTGCGATAGCGGTGGGTCAGTCAACTAATCTGTCACTGATACACCGCTATCGCAGGCAAGCCAGCTCCCACAGGTTGGAACGCGGGGCGTCAGGCAGATAGGCGGTGGCTGGCAGGCCGTTACGGGAGCAAGCTCCCTCGGCACAGGTGGACACATAAGACGTGATTATCCGATTTGATCACGGCATTTTCACAAGGCCTTCACTTTTCGACCTATAGGGTGAAGCCTACCTACTCCAGTGAATCCCTTGGCCCGCCTTCTCCTCGCGGGCCTTTTTTTGCGTGTGCAAACCTTGATCAGCCATCACGCCTGATCGCTGTCAGGGTAAAGCACAGGGGCAGTTGCGCGGCCTGATGCTCATATTGATCGTAGAGTTCTTCCCGGTTGGAATGCGGGTATTCCTGCAAATGAGCGATCTGCATCTGCGCTGCGATAGCCCCGCTGACGACACTGCCCAGGGTATGTACATACCAATAGGAGGTCGGCCCGGGCCGCTCATCCTTCCCTTCATAGATAATTGCCTCCTGCAGCACAAAGGGTTCACGCTGGAAGTAAGAACTGGCAGGCAGCATAGGGTTGGCCCCACGGGGGTCAAACATCTCAAGAAAGGGATGGGTTTCGTACATGACCAACGTACCGCCGGGCTTCAGCACACTGGCAACCTGGCGCATGAACAACGCCACATCCGGCATCCAGCCCAGCACGCCGATGGTCACCAGGGCAATATCGAACCGTGCCTGCAAACGCTCGGGCAAATGGTGGATATCGGTCTCAATGAACTCAGGGCTGTGTGGCGAGGCCTCGGCCAACTCCCGCGCCTGTTCAAGAAACGCCCGGGATTGATCAACCCCCACCACCGAACGGGCGCCCAAGCCATACAATGAAAGGCTTTCGCGCCCGTTGTTGCAGCACAATTGCACCACGTCCTTGCCCACCACGCCTACCTCTTGCAGCAAGGTGGTGATGGTCGGGTCCAGGCAGGAAAAATCAGGCTCGGCTACCGAGTCCAGCAGTGCCGCCCAGGTCGCGGTGTCTTTATGCAACCCGGCGGATTCGTCCCAGGCATTTCTATTGCTGGCGATCGCCTCTTGCGCTGAGGGCATGTCCATTGCTTCTCCAGAAATTCATTCCAGTGGGCTTCGGAAAGTAAATTAAATGCGCGCAGGAGGAAACCCTGGCCCACCGCGAAACTTATCGCCCAGCCCACCGGTCATTATCCCAACGCGCGCTCAGCCCCTGAACGCCGCTCTTGAAGGTCGCACCGTGGCCCGTCATTCAGACCTGCGCATCGCTTTATCCCTGGACAGCCTGAACTTCTTTCTTGCCGATGTGCGCGACGGTCTCGGACCGTACCTGGCGATCTATCTGTTGGCCGTCCATCAATGGGAGCCGGCCAGCATTGGCGTGGTCATGACCCTCGCAGGCATCGCTGCCTTGCTGACCCAGGGCCCCGCGGGTGCGCTGATCGACCGCACTCGCAGCAAACGCGCGGTGGTTGCCATTGCCGCGCTATTGGTGACGGGCAGTTGCCTGATGCTGCCCTTCGTCAGTTCATTTGGCTGGGTGGCGCTGACCCAAGCTGCCAGCGCCGTAGCTGCCTCTGTCTTTGCTCCGGCAATTTCCGCCATTTCGCTGGGGATCACCGGGCCGCGTGCCTTCACCCGGCGTACCGGGCGCAACGAGACTTTCAACCATGCCGGCAATGCCGTGGCCGCGCTGCTGGCCGGCGGGCTGGCCTACCTGTTCGGGCCGGTGGTGGTGTTCTACCTGATGGCGTTTATGGCCGTCGCCAGTGTCATTGCGGTAAGTTGCGTGCCGGCCGAGGCGATTGACCATGAGGTCGCCCGTGGTTTTGATCCGGCCCATCACACCGACCACGAACAGCCCTCGGGCCTGAAAGCATTGCTGGCCAACCAACCGCTGCTACTGTTTGCCATCTGCTGCGCACTGTTTCACCTGGCCAATGCCGCGATGCTGCCGCTGGTCAGCCAGAAACTGGCGCAGATCAATCTGCAGATGGCCACTCCGCTGACGTCAGCCTGCATTGTCGCCGCACAGTTGGTGATGGTGCCGATGGCCTGGCTGGTCGGGCTCAAGGCCGATATCTGGGGGCGCAAGCCGCTGTTGCTTGCAGGTTTCCTGATACTGCCGTTGCGTGGCGTGCTCTATACCTTATCCAGCGACCCCTACTGGCTGGTGGCCGTGCAGATGCTCGACGGTATCGGCGCCGGCATTTTCGGCGCCCTGTTCCCGGTGATCGTCAAAGACCTGACCCAAGGCACTGGCCGCTTCAACGTCAGCCTGGGCGCCCTCTCCACCGTATTCGGCCTGGGCGCGGCACTCAGTAACAGCCTGGCCGGTTTCGTGGTGCAGCAGGCTGGCTACAACGCGGCCTTCCTGACGTTGGCAGCGGTTGCAGCCGCTGCCTTGATGCTGTTGTGGCTGGCTATGCCTGAGACATTGGCAAAACCATCCTTCGCTCGCCATACAACTGTCGCCTGACATATGCGACAATGCGCGCCAAATTCCAACACACATCCCCAATTTTGTGTTCAGCGACCGGGTTTCGCGCCTTGATGTCGCTGTTGACGCATGCCTGAAGGCACCTGCCGTCACGCTCGCAACCCATTGATAGGTAAAGTAATTGATCTCCACAGCTAACATCACCATGCAGTTCGGCGCCAAGCCGCTCTTCGAGAACGTCTCGGTCAAGTTCGGCGCCGGCAACCGCTATGGTCTGATCGGTGCCAACGGTTGCGGCAAGTCGACCTTCATGAAAATCCTCGGTGGCGACCTCGACCCGTCCGGCGGCCAGGTCATGCTGGAGCCGAATGTGCGCTTGGGTAAACTGCGCCAGGACCAGTTCGCCTACGAAGAATTCACCGTGCTCGACACCGTGATCATGGGCCACGAGGAGCTGTGGAAGGTCAAGGCCGAACGCGACCGCATCTACTCGCTGCCGGAAATGAGCGAAGAAGACGGCATGGCCGTGGCCGAGCTGGAAACCGAGTTCGCCGAGATGGACGGCTACACCGCCGAATCCCGCGCCGGCGAGCTGCTGCTGGGCCTGGGTATTCCCCTGGAACAGCATTTCGGCCCGATGAGCGAAGTGTCCCCCGGCTGGAAGCTGCGCGTACTGCTGGCCCAGGCGCTGTTCTCCGACCCGGAAGTGCTGTTGCTCGACGAACCGACCAACCACTTGGACATCAACACTATCCGCTGGCTGGAAAACATCCTGACCCAGCGCTCCAGCCTGATGATCATCATCTCTCACGACCGTCACTTCCTGAACAGCGTGTGCACCCACATGGCTGACCTGGACTACGGCGAGCTGCGCCTGTTCCCGGGCAACTACGACGAGTACATGACCGTGGCGACCCAGTCCCGCGAGCAATTGCTGTCGGACAACGCCAAGAAGAAAGCGCAGATTTCCGAACTGCAATCCTTCGTCAGCCGCTTCTCGGCCAACGCCTCGAAAGCCAAGCAGGCGACCTCCCGTGCCAAGGCGATCGACAAGATCCAGCTGGCCGAAGTCAAGCCATCGAGCCGTGTGAGCCCGTTCATCCGTTTCGAGCAGAACAAAAAGCTGCACCGCCAGGCGGTCATGGTCGAAAAAATGGCCAAAGGTTTCGACGGCAAGCCGTTGTTCAAGGACTTCAGCTTCCAGGTTGAAGCGGGCGAGCGCGTGGCGATCATCGGCCCCAACGGTATCGGCAAGACCACCCTGCTGCGCACCCTGGTCAACGAACTGACCCCGGACGCCGGCAGCATCAAGTGGACCGACGCCGCCGAACTGGGCTACTACGCCCAGGACCACGCCCACGACTTCGAAGACGACGTGAGCCTGTTCGACTGGATGGGCCAGTGGACCCAAGGCGAGCAAATGATTCGCGGCACCCTGGGCCGCATGTTGTTCTCCAACGACGAAATCCAGAAGTCGGTCAAAGTGATCTCCGGTGGTGAACAAGGTCGCATGCTGTTCGGCAAGCTGATCCTGCAAAAGCCCAACGTGCTGATCATGGACGAACCGACCAACCACTTGGACATGGAATCCATCGAGGCGCTGAACCTGGCGCTGGAGAACTACCCGGGCACGCTGATCTTCGTCAGCCACGACCGCGAGTTCGTATCGTCCCTGGCCACCCGCATCATCGAGTTGAGCCCAAGCGGCGTGATCGACTTCAGCGGCACCTATGACGACTACCTGCGTAGCCAGGGTGTGGTGTTCTAAGAACAGCACTTAGCTGCAAGCAAAAGCCCTGTCCCTGTGACAGGGCTTTTTTGCATACGCTCTACTACTGTAGGAGCGAGCTTGCTCGCGAAAAACCTGAGGACGCCGCGCAGAATCAGGCAACCCGCGTTATCGTTGACGTTCTTCGCGAGCAAGCTCGCTCCTACAGTAATGCGGGATATGCCATGATGCTTTACCGCCCGCCAGCGATTGAGTATTCATGCCTGCCGCCCCCTCCTCCCTGTCGATCACCCTGCAGATCGTTTCCATCGTTTTCTACACCTTCATTGCCTTTATCTGCATCGGCCTGCCGATAGCGGTGATTCCAGGCTATGTGCACGAGCAACTGGGTTTCAGCGCCGTGGTGGCCGGGGTGACCATCGGTTCGCAGTACCTTGCCACACTGCTCAGCCGTCCGATGGCCGGGCGGATGTCGGATAACGTCGGTACCAAACGCGCGATCGTGCTAGGCCTGGCCGGCATTCTGATCAGCGGTGTACTGACCTTTATCGCCACGCTGCTGGAAAGTCTGCCGAGCTTGAGCCTGGGTATTCTGATCGCCGGTCGCCTGTTACTCGGCGTGGCCCAGGGCCTGATTGGCGTGGGGACCATCAGTTGGTGCATGGGCGCGGTGGGCGCCGAGCACACCGCACGCTCGATTTCCTGGAATGGCATCGCCTCCTACGGCGCGATTGCGATTGGTGCGCCACTTGGCGTGGTGATGGTGGCTGATTACGGCTACACCAGCCTCGGTCTTGCCCTGGCGGTGTTGGCGTCGTTGGGACTGGTGCTGATCCGCAATAAACCGTCGGTGCCGGTGGTACGTGGCGAGCGGCTGCCGTTCTGGGCGGTGTTCGGGCGTATCGCACCGTTCGGCGCCAGCCTGTGCCTGGCTTCGATTGGCTACGGCACGTTGACGACCTTTATCACCCTGTATTACCTGAATCGTGGCTGGGCCGGTGCGGCGTATTGCCTGACGGTATTTGGTGTGTGCTTTATTCTCTCGCGCCTGGTGTTTATCTCAGCCATCAGCCGGTTTGGCGGGTTCACCGCCGCCATCGCCTGCATGATCATCGAAACCCTGGGCCTGACGCTGCTGTGGCTGGCACCGTCTACCAGCGTGGCCTTGATCGGCGCAGGGTTGACCGGTTTTGGTTTGTCGCTGGTTTACCCGGCGCTCGGCGTGGAAGCTATCAAGCAAGTGCCGGACAGCAGCCGCGGCGCGGGGCTGAGTGCGTATGCGGTATTTTTCGACCTGGCCCTGGCGATTGCCGGGCCGTTGATGGGCGCCGTGGCGTTGAATCTTGGCTACGGCTGGATATTCTTCTGCGCCGCGTTGCTGTCGGTCAGCGCGCTCGCGCTGACCGTACTGCTCAGACGCCGCGCCTACTGATCAGCCGTCTGCAGGCCGGCACGCGTTGCCTCACCGAGGGTGCGACTGAAAAAGCGCCCGGCCTCGGAGACCATATCGCGGTGAATCCCTTCGCGGTCGACACCATCGGCATCGGTGCAGATGCCTGGCATTGTCGCTAGCTGATCACTGTCGCACGGGGCCATGAATACAAAGTGCCCTGCCCCGGCCAACAGCTTGAAGTCCGGCGGCTCTGGCAGTTTGCGCGCCAGGGCGGCGGCGTTTTTGTCCACCGCCACCAACTGGTCGCCATCGCCACTGTAGAGCAGCACTGGCACATGCACGTCCGCCAGGGTATGGCGACCAAACATCAAGCTCAGCGGCGCCATCAGCATCAACGCATGGATGCGCGGGTCAGCCTGGGGTTGCAAGTCGTCGCGATCAACCACCAACTCGCCCTTGGTGGTGCACGCGTCGCGGTCTTCGGGGCGTTCCTGGCAGTAGCGACGCAGGCGCTCGAAATCAGGCTTGGCGCCCGCCAGGATCAATGCCGTTTCGCCACCGGCGGAATAACCAATGACGCCGATCTGATCGACATCGACAAAGGGCGACAGCATCGGATCGGCCAGGGTGGCGGTGATCGCCTGGGATATCTGGATCGGCCGGCCATACAGATTACTCACGGTGCCCAGGCGGCTGTGGTCCTTATAGTTGTCGCCGGGATGCAGGACCGCCACCACTACGAATCCCTTACGCACCAGTGACGTAGCCAGATCGTGCAGGGCCAGGGGCGTGCCGGTGTTGCCGTGGGACAGCATCAGCATCGGAAAACGGCCGATAGCAACCTTGGCATCTTCACTGGCCGCGACCTGATAGGCGCCCAGCGGCGTGGTGCGTTCGGTATCGGTGGAAGGGTAAAACGCGATGGCCTTCATCGGCTGCGAATCCAGCGGGTCGAGCACACTCATGCGATGAAACCCCACACTCCAATGGGGGTGCGGTGCCGGCGCGGCGTGCACTGAAACCAGGCCGCCCAACAGCGAAAGTACCAAAACAGCACAAAGACGCATCATGGGGACGTCCACCTTTGCTGCACAAGAACCGGCCTGTCGAATAAAAAGTCCAGGGTATCGCAGGGATGTGTGCATAACCTGGGCCACAACGAAAAAACTCCGTACTCCGCTCGCGTTCAGGCGATCAGAATACAGAGTTTAGGCGCTCGGTTTCAGAATGAAACCGAGGACAGGGCAAATTTACATAAGCCTTACGCAGCGGCGAACAGTTGCTCGTTGATGCGCACGTTGGCGTCGCTCATGGCTTTGCTGCGCACTTCATCACCGTAGGCCAGGCCTTCAGCGCGAACAATCTCAATGTCGGTGATGCCCAGGAAGCCGAACAGCAGCTTCAAGTAGCCTTCGTGGGCAGCGCCCGAGGCTTGGTCGGCATGCAGGCCGCCGGCGGTGGAGACAATAATGACTTTTTTGTTGCCGCACAGGCCTTCAGGGCCGGCTTCGGAGTAACGGAAGGTCTGGCCGGCCACTGCGATGCGGTCGATCCAGGCTTTCAATTGGGTTGGGATGGTGAAGTTGTACATCGGCGCACCGACTACCACCGCATCGGCGGCGAGAAACTCAGCCAGCGACGATGCACTCAATTCAGCCTCGTGCTTTTGCGCCGCATCGCGCAGTTCGGCAGCAGTGCCCAATGCGCCCAGGGTCGCGCCGGAGAAATGGTTGATGCCTTCGCTGGCGAGGTCGCGGTAGGTCACTTCCACACCCGGCTGCGCGGCTTGCCATGCCTTGACCACACCGGCGCTGAGCTGACGGGAGGCCGAGTTGTCGCCGAGGATGCTGGAATCGATGTGCAACAGTTTCATGATGGATCTCCGAGGTGGGATCGACAGTGGCGATCAGATGGTGGTGATGCTACGCATGAAACCAATGATCGATAAGCCAGCTGAAATGCGATAGTTTGTCCCACTGACAGGACAATAGGCCCACCATGCAAGACCTCAACGACCTCTACTATTTCGCCAAAGTCGTCGAAGCCGGCGGTTTTGCTGCGGCTGGCCGGCTACTTGGCATTCCCAAATCCAGGCTTTCACGGCGCATTGCCGAACTGGAAGACCGCCTGGGTGCACGCTTGCTGCAACGCACCACCCGGCAACTGACGCTCACCGCCGTCGGCGAACGCTACCTGCGCCACTGCCAGGCCATGCTGCTTGAAGCGGAAATGGCCGACGAGGCCGTGGCCAGCATGTCCAGCGAACCACGGGGGCGCTTGCGGGTCAGTTGCCCGGTGGGGCTGGCCCAGCAAATTCTGCCGGAGCTGGTAGCCGGTTTTCTGGCCGCACACCCGTTGGTGCAGTTGGATATGACCCTGGTGAATCGCCGCGTCGACCTGGTGGCCGAAGGCATTGATGTAGCGCTGCGCGTACGCGAACTGGGCGACGAAGACCCGTTGCTGGTCACCAAACGCCTGCGCCAGGCGCATACCGTGCTGGTGGCCAGCCCCGTTTTCATGCGTGAGCGGCGGGTCGAAACCCTGGAAGACCTCAAGCAGTTGCCAATCCTTGGCGCACTCGAGGCGGACCGAATGGTGCACCAACGCATCATCGACCCCCAGGGCAACATGCACGAGCTAGTGATGGAGGCGCGCCTGGGCATCGAAGACTTTATCGTGCGCAAGGCCAGCGCAATGATGGGTGTGGGCTTTACGGTGCTGCCAATGATGTACTGCGAAGAAGAACTGGCCAGCGGCCGGCTGGTGCAATTGCTACCGGAGTGGTCATTGCCAGGCGGCTGGCTGCAGGCGGTCTACCCGCACCGGCGCGGCGTGCTGCCGGCCATCCGGGCCTGGATCGACTATCTGGAAGAAGGCTTCAAAGGCTGTGGAGATCGGCTGCTATGAGCATGACGGAAGAACAAGTCGCACGTTTTTGCCTGAGCCTGCCAGGCGCACGGGAAGACTATAAATGGGGTGGCGTGCGGGTGTTCTCGATTGCTGGCAACAAGATGTTCGCCTTGCAGAACCTGCGCGGTGAGTCGCTGGCCTTCAAGGTCGACAAAGAACTGTTCCTGGGTCACGTCGACCGCCCGGGCATTCACCCGGCGCCTTACCTGGCGAGGGCGCAGTGGGTCATCATGAACACGCCCTACCCTTTGGGCGCAGAGGAACTGCGCGGCCTGTTGCAGCGCTCCCACCAGTTGGTGGTGAGCAAGCTGCCCAAGCGCACGCAGATTGGCTTGCGGCTAGAGGATTGACAGCAAGGTGCCGCCGAGGAACAGCTGGTCCAGCCAGAACACCTGGTGCAACAGCACAATCACCCAGAACAACACCTGGTAAGACACCTTGCGCGTCTTGTGCCGGAACACCTGTTGGGCGATCAAAGCCCCCGGCCAACCGCCCGCCAGTTCCACCGCATGCAGGATGTTTTCCGGGGTGCGCCAGCCTTCGGTCTGCGCCTTGCGCTTATCGCTCCAGTACAAGAAGAACGCCACCACGCTGACCACGCCGTAGGCCATCAACGGGATCACCGTTTCGCCGCGATACCACAGCAACGCCGAGCCCAGCAGCGGCGCGGCACACAGCAGTACAAAGATCAGCGCCTTCAGGCGTGGGTGCTGGATAGTCATGGCTTGACCGCAGTCCAGTCGATCCAGCCGAACTGCCAGGTCGCCAGGATCACCAGGCCGAACGCAATCCGGTACCAGGCAAACGCCGCGTAGCTGTGGCTGGCGATGAACTTGAGCAGGGCCTTGACCGCAATCATGGCGAAGATGAACGAGGTGACAAAGCCAATAGCGAACACCGGCAGGTCCGCGGGCTGGAACAGGTCACGGTATTTATAGCCCGAGTACACCGCCGCACCGACCATGGTCGGCATCGCCAGGAAGAACGAGAACTCGGTAGCTGTCTTGCGCGACAGGCCGAACAACAGGCCGCCGATGATCGTTGCACCGGAGCGCGAGGTGCCCGGGATCATCGCCAGACACTGGGCCAGGCCGACCTTGAGGGCGTCTTTCCAGGTGATGTCGTCGACGGTTTCAGCCCGCACTGCATGTTGGCGGCGCTCGGCCCACAACATGATCACGCCACCCACTACCAGGGCAGTCGCTACAGTGATCGGGTTAAACAGGTAGTGCTTGATCAGGTCGGCAAAAATCACCCCCAGTACCACCGCCGGTAGCACGGCGATGATCAGGTTGACGGTAAAGCGTCGGGCTTGGGGCTGGGTCGGCAGGCCGATGACCACGTCAAAGATCTTGCGCCGAAACTCCCAGACTACCGCCAGGATCGCGCCCAACTGGATGATGATATTGAAGGCTTCGAAACGCTCGCCGCCAAAATTGATCAGGTCGGCGACGATGATCTGGTGGCCAGTGCTGGAGATCGGCAAGAACTCCGTAAGCCCCTCGACGATGCCGAGAATCAATGCCTGTATGGCGGTCCAAAAATCCATGTTGTCTCCAAAGGTCATGCGCGCGGCATGCCTCTTAGTCTTTTTTAAGTTCACTGACGACGAGCGCACACAAGCGCCCGCGGTTGATTCTCAACGCCGGTCTGCAAAAATTCCGTGAAAAATCAGGCAGTACTCAGGTTTTTCGATTCCGGGCCGAAAGCCTATCAGACACGCCGGAAATCTCGAAGCAGCACCACAATTATAAAGAGCAGGGAGTGACAGGACGATGAACAGTTTGCGCAGCATGTCGATCAGCCGCCGCCTTTGGCTGATCCTGATAGTCGCCGTGTTGATGCTGCTGGCCTTGGGGCTGTTGATGCTCAACCAGATCCACGGCGACCTCTACCAGGCCAAGCGCCAGCAGACCCAGCACGTGGTACAGACCGCCAGTGGCGTACTCAGCTATTACCAGAACCTGGAGAAAACCGGCGTACTGACCCGTGACGCCGCGCAACAACAGGCCCTGAGCGCGGTGCGCGGCCTGCGTTATGACCACGATGATTACTTCTGGATCAACGACCTCACCCCCGTGATGATCATGCACGCGGCCAACCCCAAGCTCGACGGCCAGAACCTCTCGGCGATTCGCGACCCGGACGGTTTCGCCGTGTTCAACGAATTCGTGAGCCTGGCCAAGGCCAAGGGCGCCGGCATCGTCAACTACCGCTGGCCGAAACCCGGCGCCGAAGCGCCGGTAGAGAAAACCTCGTACATCCAACTGTTCGAACCCTGGGGCTGGATTATCGGCTCCGGCGTCTACGTCGACGATGTACAGGCTGAATTCAGGGGCCAGGTGTGGAAAGCCTCGGCCATTGGCCTGGGCATTGCGTTGATGATGGCCGTGCTGGTGGTGTTGATCGCTCGCAGCATCGTGCAGCCGTTGCAGGCGGCGGTGAATGCCATGGGCAATATCGCCAGCGGCGAAAGCGACCTGACCCACAGCCTCGACACCCACGGTCGTGACGAACTGACCGCACTGGCCCAGCACTTCAATAGTTTCACCGCCAAGCTGCGCCAGGTTGTCGGCCAGTTGCAGGTGTGCGCGAACGCCCTCGGCCAGTCGTCCACCGAGCTGGGCCACAACGCCAGCCAGGCCCATGACCGCAGCCAGCAGCAATCGCAGCAGATGGAACTGGTGGCCACCGCCATCAATGAAGTCACCTACGGCGTGCAGGACGTAGCGAAGAATGCCGAACACGCCGCCAGCGAAATGCGCGATGCCCAGGCCCAGGCACAACAAGGCCAGGTCAACATCGACGGCAGCTTGCAGCAGATCGACCAGCTCTCCACCACCATCAGCCAGGCTGTGGAGGTGATCCGCACACTCTCCAGCGAAAGCACGCAGATCGGCGGGGTACTGGAGGTGATCCGCTCCATCGCCGACCAGACCAACCTGCTCGCCCTCAACGCCGCCATCGAAGCCGCCCGCGCCGGGGAGCAAGGCCGTGGGTTTGCGGTGGTTGCCGATGAGGTGCGACTGCTGGCCCAGCGCACGCAGAAATCCACCGCCGAGATCCAGGTAATGATCGAGCGCCTGCAAGGTCACTCGGAAGCGGCGGTCAAGGTCATCAGCGACAGCCACAGCGCCTCGCAACTGACCATCGAGCAAGCCGGCCAGGCCGGTGCAAGCCTCACCGCCATCGGCCAGGCACTGCACAACCTCAACGGCCTGAACGCCTCGATTGCCAGCGCCACCCTGCAGCAGGCCCATGTGGTGGAAGACATCAACCAGAACGTCACCCAAGCGGCCGGGCTGTCCCACAGCACGGCGCTGGCGGCGGAGCAATCGAGCGTGGCGAGTGCGCAGTTGCGTGGTTTGAGTGAGCAGCTTGATGGGTTGCTGCGCCAATTCCGAATCTAGCGCTGATTGGCCTTTTGTAGGAGCGAGCTTGCTCGCGAAAAACCCATAGGCACCGCGGTTATTCAGACAATACGCGGTAACCTTGACGATCTTCGCGAGCAAGCTCGCTCCTACAAAGGGCAATGACGCATTGCTGTGTTTGATGATCGGTGAGCTCTGGGTACAATCACCGCCCTCTCCCACTCTCCCAAGGATCCACCATGTCCGGGCTTGAACTGTTCGCCGCCGCCCTGGGGGTGATCGCTGTCTGGCTGACGGTCAAACAAAACCCCTGGTGCTGGCCCATCGGCCTGGTGATGGTGTTGCTCTACACCTGGGTGTTTTTCGAGGTCAAGCTCTACTCGGACATGCTGCTGCAAGTGGTCTACGCGGCGCTGCAAGTTTACGGTTGGTGGCAGTGGACCCGCGCTGGCGAGGTCAAGCAAGGCCGCCAGGTCACCAGCCTGAAAGCGCCGGCAATCATGGCCAGCCTGGCTGTGGGCGCCGTCGGCAGTCTGCTGCTGGGCGCCGCCATGGCCCACTGGACTGACGCCGCCCAGCCCTGGCTCGACGCCGCCCTCACCGGCTTCAGCCTGGTCGCGCAGATGTGGATGGCGCAAAAACGCGTGCAGTGCTGGCCGTTGTGGATTGTGGTGGATGTGATCTTCGTCGGTCTGTTCCTCTACAAAGGCCTCTATCTCACGGCTGCACTCTATGCATTGTTTACCGTGATTGCCGTGCAAGGCTGGCGCGAATGGCGCGCCGACCCGGCGTTACGCGCATGAAAGTGGTGGTATTGGCGGGCCCCGAATCCAGCGGCAAGAGCTGGCTGGCGGCGCAGTTGCACGCGCGCTTCGGCGGGTTGATGGTGGGGGAATATGTGCGGCACTTCATCGATCAGCATCAGCGCGACACCACCCTGGCGGATATCCCGGCCATTGCCCAGGGCCAGTTGGCCTGGGAGGACGCCGCCCGCGCCAAACGCCCCGCCTTGCTGATCCTCGACACCCACCTGCTGACCAACAAGCTCTGGAGCCAGACGCTGTTCGGCGACTATCCCGGCTGGCTTGATGACGAACTTCTGGCGCGGCATTACGACCTGCACCTGCTGCTCTCACCCGAGGATGTGGAATGGAGTGCCGACGGCCAGCGCTGCCAGCCGGAACTGGCGGATCGCCGGGCGTTTTTTCAGGCCAGCCTGGAGTGGATGCAGGAGCATCGACAGCCGCTGGTGGTGATTGGCGGGGATTGGGAGCAGCGCCGCCAGGCGGCATTTACCGCCGTCAAGCAGTTGCTCGCCTTCCCCCTGTAGGAGCGAGCTTGCTCGCGAAAAACCGGAGTGCGCCGCTGTGAATCAGGCACCCCGCGTTATCGTTAACGATCTTCGCGAGCAAGCTCGCTCCTACACCAACGGTGTGAAGCCTTAGTAACCCAACGACAACCCCGTATTGCGTCGCGGGTCATTGGCCCCATAGAAGCGGTTGTTACCCACCGGCTTGCCATCCAGAGCAGGTGCACCGACCAGGATCGCCGCCAAATGGTTGGCATCTTGCGGACCAGCAAACTTATGGCCCCAGCTCTCGAGAATCTTCTGGGTATCCGGGCTCACGGCAAACGTCTCAAGGTTGGTGGTCTCAGGCATCCACTGCTGGTGGAAGCGCGGCGCGTCCACGGCTTCCTGGATATTCATCTTGTAGTCGATGACATTCAGGATGGTCAGCAAGGTGGCAGTGATGATGCGACTGCCCCCCGGTGTACCGACGACCATCACCGCCTTGCCGTCCTTGGTGACGATGGTCGGGCTCATCGACGACAGCGGCGCCTTGCCCGGTGCGATGGCGTTGGCTTCGCCCTGCACCAGCCCGTACATGTTCGGCACGCCGACCTTGACGGTGAAGTCGTCCATTTCATCGTTGAGAATCACCCCGGTCTTGCTCGCCATCACCCCGGCGCCAAACCAGTCGTTGAGGGTATAGGTCACCGAGACCGCGTTGCCCCATTTGTCGACGATGGAATAGTGGGTGGTGTTATTGCCTTCATGGGGCGATACACCCGGTTTGATTGCCTGGGAATCACCGGCCTTTTGCGGTTCGATCGCCGCACGTAGCTTGGCCGCGTAGTTCTTGTCCAGCAGATGCTCGATGGGGTTCTTCACGAAGTCCGGGTCACCGAGATAGCTGTTGCGGTCCACGTAGGCGTGGCGCATCGCTTCGATCTGGTAGTGCAGGCCCTGTGCCGAGTGATAGCCCAGGTCGGCCATTGGGTAGCCTTCGAGGATGTTCATGATCTGGCAGATCACCACACCGCCGGAGCTGGGTGGCGGCGCCGAGACCACATGGTAGCCACGGTAGTCGCACTCGATGGGGGCCAGTTCGCGGGTTTTGTAGGCGTCGAGGTCGGCCTGGGTGATGATGCCTTTGCCGGCCTGGCTGGAATCCACTACCGCCTTGGCGACCCAGCCTTTATAGAAACCGTCGGTGCCCTTGGCCGAGATTTCCTTGAGGGTCTTGGCCAGGTCCTTCTGCACCAGCTTCTGGCCTACCTGCATCGGCTCGCCGTTATGCAGGAAGATGCCACGCATATCCTGGTCTTTTTCGAACTCACCGGTGGCGGTGTGCAACAGGTCGATATCGCCCTGCTCCAGCGCAAAGCCGTTTTCCGCCAGCTTGATCGCCGGGGCAATCACTTGGGCGCGCTTGAGGGTGCCGTATTTGCTCAGGGCCAGCTCCATGCCGGACACCGTGCCCGGTACGCCGACCGCCAAATGGCCTTTGGCGCTGAGGCCCTCGACCACATTGCCGGCCTTGTCGAGGTACATATCGGCCGTCGCCGCCAACGGGGCTTTTTCGCGGAAGTCGAGGAAGGTCTTGCGCCCGTCCGCCAGTTGCACCGTCATGAAACCGCCACCGCCCAGGTTGCCCGCCGCCGGGTACACCACCGCCAGTGCGTAACCCACTGCCACCGCCGCATCGACCGCGTTGCCGCCGGCCTTGAGCACATCGACCCCCACATGGGTTGCCAGGTGCTGGGCCGTGACCACCATGCCATTTTCACCCGCAACCGGGGCTTGGGAAGCTGCATGCACCCCGTTGATCGTTAATACCAGCGCGGTAGCAATCAAGGTGTGACTCAAGGGTTGGTATTTCATCCATGGCTACTCTGATTATTGAGATGCACCAAAATAGCCCCTCGCTGATTCAATCCCCAGCGCAATGGCGTTTTTATTACAGAACTTGTCGGTCATGGAACGCACACCGCTGTGCAAGGCGGCAATCAGCTCTGGCCTATAAAATTAATGGCGCTAGAATCGGCGCCATTCTTTCGCAGCCGCCCTGATACGAGCCTGTCCATGAGCTTTGATTTCGACACGATCCACCCACGCTTCGATACCGGCAGTACCAAGTGGAGCCGTTACCCGCAAGATGTTCTGCCGATGTGGATCGCCGACATGGACATCGCCGCGCCGCCCGCCATTTTGCGCGCCCTGCACGCGCGCCTGGACCAGCAGATTCTCGGCTACAGCGTGGCCGGCCCGGACGTGCGCGACGCCATCGTCGCTGACCTGTGGGCCAAGTACGCCTGGCGCGTGCAGCCCGAAGAACTGCTATTCCTGCCTGGCGTCGAGCCTGGCTTCAATATGGCCCTGCACGCATTCGTCCAGCCCGGCCAGGCGGTGGTGCTGCAAACCCCCAACTATCGGCCGATTCGCCTGGCGCCGGGCAACTGGAATCTGCCACGCATCGAAATGCCGTTCGAGTTGATCAACGGCGAATACGTCACGCCTATGCCTGCGATGCGCCAGGCATTGAGCGGTGCCGGTGCGTTGCTGCTGAGTAATCCGCACAACCCCATCGGCAAGGTATTTCCCCGGGAGGAACTGACGGCGGTAGCCAATGCCTGCGTGGAAGCTGGCGCGCTGATCATCAGCGACGAGATCCACGCCGAGCTGTGCTTCGACGGCCGTCGCCACATCCCCACCGCCAGCCTCAGCCCCGAGATTGCCCAGCGCACCATCACCCTGATGTCGGCGAGCAAGGCTTATAACGTGGCCGGCTTGAAGACCTGCTTTGCGGTGGTCCAGAACGCGGCAGTGCGCGAGCGTTTCAATAACGCGCGCTGCGGCATGGTCGACAGCGTCAGCCCCCTGGGCCTGGAAGCCACCCGAGCCGCCTACAGCCAATGCGGCGACTGGCTCGCTGCGCTGTTGCAGTACCTGCAGGCCAACCGTGACTACCTGCTCGATGCAGTAAAGACCCGCTTGCCTGGTGTGGTGATGCATGCACCACAGGGCACCTTCCTGGCGTGGCTCGATTGCAGCGCTCTTGGCCTGGATGACCCGCAGCAGTTTTTCCTTGAGCAGGCCAAGGTCGGCCTGAGCGCGGGGATCGAATTCGGTGATGACAGCCAACAGTTCGTGCGCCTGAATTTCGGTTGCCCACGGGCGATGCTGGAGGAAGGTATACAGCGCATGGAACGAGCCTTGCGCCAGCGCTAACCTCCCGGTGGAGCATTCGTGGGAGGGCAGGCAATCCCCTCCCACATTATTCATTCACAACTTGGCGATAGACACTTCAGTCGATTTCACGAAGGCAATCACTTCACTGCCCACCTTCAATTCCAGATCACGCACCGAACGTGTGGTAATCACCGACGTCACAATGCCAGACGCGGTTTGTACGTCGATTTCCGACACCACTTCCCCCAATAGAATCTCCTTGATCACGCCTTTGAACTGGTTGCGCACGTTGATCGCTTTGATGGTCATGTCGGCTTTCCTTTTGGCTGGTGGGTCAATCCGCACGAATGCGCAGGCCCTCAAATTGCGCCTCGATAGAAAAGATTAAAAGGAATAAATATTTATTTATCTATTCCATAAAGACATATGAAGTAAATATTCTTCGTCCCCCATCTGCCCGGCGCCCAACGTTCGGCAGCGACTTATAACCGCACATCTTGTGCGTTGACCAACCTTGTTACACACCATATAGTGTGCCCACAAACAAAACAGACCACTACATAGTGTGCAGAATCGGTATTTACCGACCACACTCAGCGCAGTATTTCAATGCCTGGTAGCCTGCAAATCGCACATTTTTTGGACGGGTTGAACACCGTCAGAACGGATCAGAAGGGAGTATTTCAATGCTGAGTTGGGATGAAGTCGACAACGAAGACACCGGTGCAGCGGTGATCAAAGGCGCCAACGCCGGCCACGCCACCGAAGCCAACATGGACCGCCTCGACGGTGCCGGCGCCGCCGCCGCCGTGGAAGCCCGCGCCGTCACCGCCAACGACTCCGCCGCCATCGTGCGCGCCAAG
>NZ_JAAQWI010000016.1:0-115410 GCF_012985385.1 Pseudomonas sp. WS 5503 | reverse complement strand
CGCAGGTATGGACTTCAAGCCCCAATTTCCTGGAAAAGAGGTTCTTTCTATGGACATCCGGCATCAGAGATTGAGTAGCGGAATGTCTGAGCTGAAATCATGTCCATGGCTGTTCTTCTTTCCTTTATATCGATGAACTATTTGCAGATCTAACTGGCATACAGGAGCCTGTTGGTGATTTCGCGCGAGAGATACAATCAAGAATAAAGCTATGGGTTGGCATGCCTGTGGGTATTGGGATTGGTCACACCAAGACACTTGCAAAAGCAGCACAGCACGCTAGCAAAGTGTATAAAAAGCAAACTGGCGGCGTGGTAGATCTACGCTCAGAACATGCGGTGAAATGGCTTCTACAGCGGATGCCATGCAATGAGGTTTGGGGCGTGGGCCGTAGGCTAACGGAGCATCTCAGCGCCCAGAATGTGACCACGGCATGGCAGCTTGCAAACCTAGACCCTAAAACCGTTCGCCAGCGGTACGGCGTGGTACTCGAGCGGACGGTGCGTGAGCTTAGTGGCGAGGCATGCATTGAGCTCCAAGAGACCGAACCTGATAGGCAAGCTATCTGCACCAGCAGGATGTTTGGTACCAGGGTGACCACTAAGCCTGGCATGCAGGAAGCGATTGCTGCTTATATGCATCGAGCAAGTCAAAAACTGAGAAAACAACGCTCGCTGACTGGCGTCATACGAATTGGTATTCGCACCTCCCCTTTCGGTGAGGGGCCTAAGTATTCAAACGCGGTGACTATCACCCCACCCTACCCCACTGATGATGTGCTGTTGCTCACTCGTTTAGCAAACGAAGCTATAAACACCATTTGGCGTGACGGATTCAAATACAGCAAGGCAGAGATATTGCTAATGGACTTGCGCAAGCGGGGGGAATATACAGAGGATCTGTTTACTCCTTCACAGTCGATTAAGTCCGATTCGCTGATGCGCGTACTGGATCAGGTAAACAGACGCTTCGGGAAGAATGCCGTTCATTCAGGGCGCATGCCATTATCACCCGATTGGGAAATGAGGCGTGAGCTGCTCAGCCCCAGCTACACAACCTCCTTTTACCAACTTATGAAATTCGCCGCTATCTGAGGCCTGGTTGTAAACCGCTATAGGTCATTCAGGTTCAAGATACAGAAAATCCTGCAAGGCTTAATCGGAAACGCGTTCATAACTATTTTACTTATGGGTGAAAGGCGTTTCCTTTAACTCTGAATGGTGTCCGATCCGTTCGCCGAATGGGCTTTGTAGGAGCAAATGAGTGTCAAAATGATCGACAAGCTGAGCCCAGCGATTTGCCAAGCACTTGCAGTTTGTTCATCCGTCAAAGCGCCTAAAATTTGTGCTACGGCAAGTACGCCGAATAGGAGCGTGCCCAGATCAGATCCAAGGGTATTCAAAGGTCTGGCAGTGCCTGATACCCTAAAGAAACGCGCCCAGTTATAGGCTTTCCGCGAGGCTTGAGTCTGTTCAATCATGATCATTTCCCTAAGCTATTCCGTACGTCCAAGACGGCCTTCGTAGGCCTCTAAAAACAGGACAAGCGACCACCCAAAGCACAGGAACAACGGTGGCCCTACGGCAAACGATTTGTCGGGCCAAATGGTCACTACAATGGTGGCAGCAAGAACTACTATTGCCTGCGTACCAAGCATCCACATTAGACCCTTGCGGGTGGCTGGGCGGCGAGGGTGATTGGCTGCTGCCTTAAGTATTTCAAACAGTCTGTTCATACTTTTCCTTTATTGCCCGACTTGTGACTGAGGTAAGCCAACCAGCTCAGAAAAACTATTCCGCTACCGCCCAAGAACAAGCCAAAAACAACCCGCATTTTGTCGCTCTGCTTCTGTTCACTCGCCATCATCAATTCCTATGACATAGGAGCCTTAGTCTCGCTATAGCCGCATGAGGGACATTTCAGACAAGCCCTCAATTCGGGTGCTTTTTCTTTCCCCTCCCACATTGCGTTAGGTCTTAGCTGCCGGAGGGAGAAAAGTGCCTTCCCATCAGTTAACAAGTCTCCGCAGCTTGGGCAATGGTCGTCCGGAACAGGCGCAGGTCGGTACTCAATTTGTCCCGCGCTAATAGCGGTGCTGGCCTTTCTAAGTGCATCACTTTCGGCCTGCCTTGCCGTCGAGCCTTCGCCAAAGAAACGCGAATCCGTTAGCGACCCGTCTGTCAGCCCCACCTTCACTTCGCACCGGTAATGCGTCGATGAGATTTTTTCGATGGGGCGAACCGTCGCGTCGTGTTTATCGTCTAATCGATGCGTAGCCATCTGTCATCATCCGTTTTTAGCGGACGCCAAAAACGGCATCCCTATACTGACGTGGCCCCGGTTTTAGGCCGGGGCTTGGGTACAGCAGAAGACTATTCCTATGATCCGAGTACCACGAAGCCGATGATCGTCACCATCACAACAACAAGAATGAAAATAATCAAAAAACGAAAACTCACGGCGTTCTTTCCCTTAACTCATCCTTGACCATTGGCACGGCGTATAACCGTCCCGTCACAGAGTGTGATTTGGCCCGTACTTACGAGCGCCAGTCGAGCAGAGCGAGCAACCTTTCGCTCGACCTGCCGTGGCAGAAAAGCGACCTTGCGAGCCTTGCGCTCGGCAGATACAGCCATGGAAGAAATTAGGTTGGCGCTACCCTGACCAGCGACCTCCCAGCTTCCATCTGGCTGGCGAACAGCATCAGCAGTATTGGAGCCCACATCCAACAGCATCTTCGTCGAGTCGAAAGTCGGAATCTGGGAACCGGCGAGATACTTCGTAAGCTTGTCGAAAAACTCAGTTTTACCTTTTGCAATTTCATGTTTCATGGCGATTTCCGTGACCAATTACATATTTAGAAAGGGGAGCGTTAAGCCTTCTCCCCTAATACGTTTAGATCCTAGTTCTGACTAGGCTCACCCTTTGGGAGAATGGCGTCTAAAACAGCCTGCGGCCCCTTATCGACCAAACTCTTGACATTGGACTCATCAAAACCATGCTGACGCAATATCAGCTCATGGCGCTCCCTGTTTGATTGAATCTGCATGGCCACATCAGGCCAAACGAGTTCTTGATCAATCGACAAGATCTGACCTTCGGCAATCAGCCCATCAAGAAACACTTCACCTATCCCAAACTGACGTAAGAGCACGCGAAGACGATCTATCCCCGGTTTCCCATGCAATGTTGCCACAACCTTTACGCCTGCTTTCGCCAGTGCCACAACCTCAAATGCAAGCCGTGCAGAACGAATTTCGTCAACCAACACCAGCCTTTGACCTAAAGGGGAATCAAGACAGGTTTCGCTGCCGAGCCCCACATCGACAATCAATGTGGGGTCGTTTGTGTTGATATTTGCACGCAGTAGGTCGTTGATCACAACATTGGCTGTGGTTGATTTCCCCTGTCCCGTGGCTCCGCAAACAAGAACCAGCGCCCCTCGGTTATCCGATTGATCCAACAAACGATGTAATTCCAGAGGGATCGTTTCGCTTTCTTCAAAGATGGTGGCCATGCTTCGCGTTTGATCGCGACGGGCGTTTACCTTGATATTTTGTGTCGGGTAAAGGGTGCGGGGGGATTGGATTTTGTCCGACTGCCCATAGGACACACACGCGGCGTCCCAAGTGGGAAAATTTTCTGCCTTCGCCACAAGCTCCAGGGCCTGAGAGTGCGTGACCGAAACCTTGAACATTTCGGCGACTGCCGGACGCAGTTGTTTGGCGCGAGCTTTAAGAGTTTCTGAAGTCATTGTCGATGGTTTCCATGTGAGCCAGGTTGACGCATAGCGTTGTCGGAGTCCTCGTTCTCGATGCCTGGCAATGGTTGCCAACAAGCTTCGTCTACTCCCCCATTCACCGTACCGTTTCCGGCGAGGACGACAGGCTGGGGTGGCCTTGTTGAAATGATATTTGGAATGGCATCACCATGCCGAATAGCACTTCTTCCGTCGAAGGCCCCTTGAACGGGGCCAGCATAATTTCCGTGATTACTGGGCGTCTTCTTCGCAGCCGGTAGTTTCAGGTTCTGGATACCAACCGAGGGTGACAGCGGCTGCATTTTGCAGCCCTGGTTCATTGGCATCACCCAACACAACACGCACCGACCATTCTTCTAGTTCGGCGAGGGGTACATCGCAAAGGTCTGCAATCTCCACGATCCAGTTCTGATCGTTGAGGGCTTGAGCCGCGATCATCACTAACCGCGCTAAGCCCGCGTCATCGAGAGCTAGTAGTTGTTCACGTAGCGGTTTCATCTGACTTTTCGTGTCAATCCGGCCTCACTGACTGCTACGAGAGCTTCCAAGCGAAAAACCCGCCCCAGCTCAAAGCCATAACTATTACGAAAAAACGATACGTTCCATGCTACTTCTCCCTATTTACCCTATGCATTTGTTGTAGGTTCGGCGTCTACGGGGTGGCGCGCTACCAGGCCGACAGTTCAGTTTCTTGTATTCAAGATAACCACCGCTCTGCGAATTCCAACTCGTTGGGGAATTCTCCCACAAATCTGGAGAATGCAACCCAAGTCAGGGGGCCTAAAAGTCGTTTAACTCAGTAAAGGGCAAGCTCATAAGCTTTTCGAATGGTGGCCTGATCGACGATTAAGTAGGGGTTGCTGCGATCCAGATTTTGACCCGGGATGGTCTGCACCGTCTCCACCTCACCGGTCGCTGCCAGTAAGTAGGGACTAGGTTGCGCCGGACACTATGCGAGACATCGTGAAGCTGGCCTCCCGGTAGAGTCGGCAGATCGTTTGCTGGAGCGAATCGCACGCCAATCCAATGCTCGATGGCGGCCAGGCACTTTGGGTTGGTCGGGTAGATGTTGCGAGGCCGGCAGCCCTTGGTACTCTCGGTCTAGGTCTCTGGGCGGATGGCGCTGCCGGGCTAAAGCACGTCGCCAGCCTCGAGCAAAGCCAACTCTTTGACATGGATGCTGGTGGTGTTGGTGAGATACAGCAGCATCACGCCACGCTCGGGCATGCTTCCTGACGGATGCGAAGCGGCTCAGGTGGCTACTTTGGCGTGGACGAAGACATGCTGCGCGCCGGGAGGCTGTGGCTATTGTTTCTCGCTGTCAGGATTGAACGGGGATCGAGGCCGATCCTGAGAGAGCTGGCGCGGACCCTCCTAATCAGCATACCAACAGGCCAGGCCAAGCGCGGTGTACACGGAAAACTTCATTGCTGCGGATTGTGTGGACTCGACGGCCATTGATGCCGATACCCTTTTGAAACGCGCCAGAGAACGACATGTAGATAAGCGCTTGCAGATACTTGAACGGAAAACGACGTATCGTTTTGGGATGTGTTTGGAATATTCCAACAGTAACCTTACGCTCTTCATGACGCCGGACTATTCCCAATGACAGACCAGATCGACTTCGCAGAGGTGGATTCATTCGCCGATAACCCCGAGCCCCGTTGCCCATGCCTACTCCTCCTGGACGTATCGCGGAGCATGGACGGCCCGGCACTCGATGCCCTAAACGATGGACTCGTACAATTCAAAGACGAGCTGGCAGCGGACGCATTGGCTTTACAACGCGTTGAAATCGGTATCGTTACGTTCGGCCCAGTTGAGATCCACACTCCGTTTATTGAAGCTGGCGCATTTATGCCACCTGTCCTCTTAGCTCGTGGGGATACGCCTCTGGGCGAAGCCATCACCACCGGCCTCAAGATGCTTGAAGACCGTAAGGCGATCATCCGGGAGAACGGGGTAGCACTTTTTCGACCGTGGATTCTGGTAATCACTGACGGGGGTCCGACTGATGCTTGGAAGCACGCTGCTGCATTGGTTCGTGATGGCGAGCAGAACAAGCGTTTCGCCCTCTTCACCGTAGGGGTCGAAGGAGCCAATATGGAGGTGCTCTCCCAGATCAGCGTACGCGCTCCATTGAAACTTGATGGACTGAAGTTCCGCGAGTTGTTCCAGTGGCTTTCCGCCTCAATGAAGGCGGTTTCGCAGTCTTCACCAGGAACCGAGGTTCAACTCGCTCCGCCAACCGGGTGGGCAAGTGTGTGATGTGGGAATGCGCTAGCGCGGTGTCGATTGGAACCGCGCACACTGAGCGTGGCGGCCGATGCGAAGATCGCTGTTCCTCTCAGGTTTTTGACCAAGCCGGCTCGCCATGGGTCGCTCTATTTGTTTCCGACGGCGCCGGCAGTGCCGAGTGTGGAGAGCAAGGCGCAGATATTGCCGTGCGTACAGCAAACGAGACCGTCGCACAGCTGATGGAACTAGCCGAGCTACCGCTTGATGAAAGCCTAGCTCTTCAGATCGTAAATGAAATCCGTCAGGCCATCTCGCAAGCTGCTGATCAAAGCCAACTGCCGATCCGAGCGTATTCCTGCACCTTTCTCGGCGCACTCACCTCTTCCGCAGGAACACTAGTATTCCAGATTGGTGACGGCGGAATCGTTCTCGACGGGCAGCATGGACTTGAATTAGCGATTGAGCCCATGAACGGGCACTACGCAAACGAAACTTTATTTATCTGTCAAAAAGACGCAATCGAGAAGTTGGCCGTTCGTGTATACCCAGCGGGCGTAACAGCCCTGGCGCTCTTCTCTGATGGGTTACAGCATCTTGCTCTGGACATGGCCAAGCGCGAACCTCACGGGCCTTTTTTCGAACCAATTTTTCGGAAGATGCAATTCCTCACGGATGTAAGTCGACCACAGATAGGTGCTGCGCTGGAAGGCTTCCTCGGAAGCTCCAGGATCAACGAAAGGACTGATGACGACAAGTCCCTTGCCATTGCCGTATTGAGGGTCTGAGATGGCACGCAGGCTCTATACAGCGGACGGTAACCCGTGTGAACTTGTTGAGGTACTTGGCAAAGGTGGCGAAGGCTCGGTATTCACCCTTCAAGGAACGCGAGATGTTGTAGCCAAGGTGTACCACGCCCCCCTCGATCGAGATAAACAAACCAAGCTCAGTTACATGGTGGGTGTCCACGATGAAAAACTACTGAAGTACGCAGCTTGGCCTCAAGCGACGCTCCATGAATCCCGCGGCGGGCCCGTGGTTGGTTTTACGATGCAAAAGGTCGGCGGGATGAAGCCGATCCAGTCCCTCTATAGCCCGGCACAGCGAAAGCAGGAGTTTCCGCAAAGGGGCTGGGACTTCCTCGTGTACGCTGCTCGAAACACCGCAGCTGCTTTTTCCGTCCTGCACGATCGCGGATTTGTAGCCGGCGATGTAAACCATGGAAATCTCTATGTAGGACAGTCCGCCGTGGTCAAGTTGATTGACTGCGACTCGTACCAGTTAAGCGACGGCGTTAACCAGCACCTCTGCGAAGTCGGCGTCGGGACCTACACACCCCCTGAGCTTCAGGGCAAAAGTTTCCGCGGAGTAGTGCGAACGCCAAACCATGATAACTTCGGTCTTGGTCTGCTCATCTGGCACCTCTTGATGGGCGGTCGGCACCCTTTCGCCGGCGTGCCTCAGAAGGAAGGTGTCGGCGAAACGATTGAAGACAACATCTCAGAATTCAGGTTTGCGTATAGCGCCAGCCAATCCCTTCTACTTCCGCCCCCCAACGCACTACCTCTATCGACGGTGCCAGGCTCAATTGCCGGGATGTTTGAGAATACATTCACGGTGGCAGGCCAACAGGCAGGTCGACCAACTGCCCATCAATGGATGGTCGCACTGGACGAACTCCGGTCCTCGCTCCGGCCATGTGCGAAATCAAAGCTCCACACCTTTCCGTCACATCTGAGCACTTGCCCTTGGTGTTTGATGGATGGCAAGGGTGTCTCCTACTTCACTGTCACACCCATCTACGCACCAGGGGAGGCAAATAACGGTACCCCAGTCAGGATTGGTGAAGTATGGGCAGCGATAACCAAAGTACCAGTTCTTGCCCCAGTGCTAATCCCACAAGCGAGAAATCCTAGCCCGCAGCCAGATCCTTTGCCGCTTGGAGTATTCAGCACAACCGCCAAGCACATCATGAGCTTATCGCTGACGGCTATTACGATCGCGATATGGTCGGCCGTGGGTGGGTATCCGCTCATATACCTAGTGATCGTTGCTATGACCTGGCTGTTCGTGGGGCAATTTGGCACAAAAGCTAAGACGGAAGAGAAGCAGCGTCGAACCCTTGTGAGGGAAGCTGCTCGTAAACGACACGAAGATGCAGTGAAGGAACTGAAGGCAGACTCCGGTGTTGATCAGGTAGCAGCCAAGCGCGAGTTGCTAAACAGGCTCAAGCTTGAGTTTGACACCTTGGCTATCAGGGAGCAGAAAGATCTCGCAGGCCTTCGCAGTAAAGCTGAGCAACGCCAACGCACAGCGTACCTAGAGCGATTTTACATCGAGAAGGCCGTCCTGCCAGGCGTTGGGCCCGCTAAGCGAGCAGCTTTGCAAGCGTTCGGCATTGAAACCGCCGCAGAGATCAATGCGCGCAAGATCATGCAGATAAGAGGATTTGGAGAGCGAATTATCCAGGTACTGTTGGATTGGCGAGACTCTCATGAGCGCAATTTTCGGTTTAACCCTGCAACCGCCATCACGCCTGCGGACACGCAATTAGTTAAGAGTGCTGTGCGGAAGCGTGCAGTCGAGATTTCTGCTCTGATGGTGCAGGGCCTAAAAGATATCAGGCAGGGTCCGGAGGTGCGCGAAGGGGCGCTACACCGACATCTAAAAACGGTGCAACAGGCTGCTGATGAGCTTGCACAAGCTGAGGCTGATTGCAAAGCACTCAACTGATCAGGTTACCAAAAAACGGAGCCCTATTTTGGCTGGTGAATGGATAGGCGAGGACTGATCATAACTTCTCATTCGCTGGCGAGGTCATTATGCAGTTAACTCAAATTCGAGATTTTCTGTTGCAACACCAGTACGAGTCAAAGCTCGTTTTTGTCTCACGATCTATCCGTACTGTGTTCAAAGTCGCAGTCGTCTACCCTGCGATTCTTTCGGCTTGCATGGTCGCGCTGATAGGGATGCAAGGCCGAGGCTTTGCAGAAATTCCATATATGATGTTGTCGACCATGGAGATGTCCCAGCGGCTCGTAGGAACCAACAAGGTCATCCCGGGGCAGGTGCTCATCGAGAGTTGCGATGACAAGCCAATCGAACCAGCGCGCATGCCGGACCATCTTAAGGTATGCGGGTCTCATTCAGTGGAGTCCGTCAGCATCGATCAACTCGCGGCACACCAGGGGGCACTGATTAAGGTGACGTACTTAATTGTCGTTGGCACCTTTGCTTTCTTTGAGCTGTACCGATCATTCAGGAAGTTCAGGCGTCGAGTTTAATCCATAAGCATCAGCGGTCGGAGGGTGGGCACTACTACTCTCCTGCTTGCCCATCCATATAAAACCTTTGGGCTCTTCAGAAGCAGCACAAACTATTGTCCCAATAGCCCCACAAACTATTCCTAGCAATAAGACAGCGGGCACATCGGCCTTATCAAAGGCCGGCAGCAATAGCACGCCCATCAAGAGCGCCACTACACTGCTGAGAAATTAGAACAAGCCTGCACGGTCAGCCACCTGCCTCAACTAACTGCGCTCCCACCAACATAATTCAGGCTTGCTAGAATCTTTCGCACGGGAGCAAATGTCTTCCGGTGTATCGGGGTTACTCCCAATCGGGTAAGGGCCTCCAAGTGTTCCGGGGATGGATAGCCTTTATGCCCTGCGAGCCCATACCCTGGGTAAAGCAGATCTGCCGATTGCATCTCCCTGTCACGGACGACTTTGGCAAGCACTGATGCAGCTGAGATTTCGGCAATCAGCCCGTCCCCTTTGATGATGGCCTCTGCTCGCATCGGTAGGATTGGGCATCGATTACCATCAATCAGCACCAAAGTAGGAGTAACATTCAGGCCGTAGACAGCTCGCTGCATGGCCAGCATGGTGGCTTGCAATATGTTTAGCTGATCGATTTCTTCAACGCTTGCCCGGCCGATCGACCACGCTAGAGCCTTTTCACAAATTTCGTCGTACAGAAGATCACGTTTCTTCTCACTGAGTTTTTTTGAGTCATTCAATCCTTGGATTGGCCGTGATGGATCTAAAATGACTGCAGCCGTAACCACATCCCCACATAAAGGCCCCCGGCCTACCTCATCAACACCCGCAACGACTTCACTGCCGGCGAACTCAAAACTAAATTGAGACATCGTTCTTTCCTGATATCGGGTTGATTTCAGTCTTCCCACTCCGGGAGTACGTCAAACTCAAGCGGGTTTTCAAAAGCCAGGGATTGGATTAGGGTTTCTGCTTGGTCTTGTCCCAACAGAGAAGGCACTTCGAGCAAAGCGGATCTAGGGCCGGCACGGAATGGGCGGACCACTACATCGGCACTTAACAACCCCAAAAGAAGCTCTAGGTGTTCGGGCAGTAGGATGCGCTCCAAGAGACCTAGCTCGCTCTGCAGGCGCTCGCCCCCATCTGCACCAAAGCATCCAATTTCGGCAAGATTGGTGAACGCTCTTATGTATTCGCTCGCAATCCAGTGCGAAATTGATGGGTACTCAAGCTCTGAGGTCTCTTCATCGTGCTTTACTCGAGCGATGCCTTCGTCACCCTCTTCAAACAGGACGTAGCAATAAGCATCCACTCCGCATGACATCGCAAATGGGAGCAATGTGAATCCTGCACCACGCTGCTTGTCACGGCCAAGCCAGTCACCGAGCAGTCGCTCCACATCACCGCAGTCGATGAGTTCTATATCGTGAAGGCTGGCGAACAGCGTGGGTACTCCGCGCTTGAAAGGCTGGGCGCCTAGTTCGATCAGCTGTGCGAGCGCAGCGGGGATTGTCAGGCCAATCTCCTCTGCGATGTCCTCAAAATCCGCAAGCATTATTGCTTCCTGTATGTGTTCATCACTCAGACAGGTTACGGATTTATTGACCATCACCAAGTGAAAAGCAGGGTGGCAAATTCTGGCGTAGGATTCGCAAAATTCCGCATGCGAAAACAACCAGCCCCCACCCTAGGTTCCGGGAAGAAGGATTTAGCGACCCCGTTTCGGGGTGCGCGCGGATGAGATCTCAGTAAAATTATCGGCAACATAGGTGAAGAAATTCCTAACCGCCATAACGCCGGGCATGGCATCTCTTAGCTGTGATCATATTTAAGAAGGTACGAACATGAAGGTACTTCGTTGGGCAGCATTAACCGCTGCTGTGATGATTGCGTCAGGAACTGTGAGCGCCAGCGAGCCACAAGAACATCGCCCTCCTCCGAAGCTGCCGCCGGATGTGGCGTATCAGGCCTGTGACGGCCTTCAGCCTGGCGAAATCGTAGAGTTTTCCCAAGAAGGTGGAAAAGAGTTCGTCGGGGTTTGCCAGCTACTCGATGGGCGCTTAGTAGCAATCCCCGGCCACCCCCAGGGCCGGCCTGGCGGCGAGGGTGCGCCTCCGCCACGTCCAGATGCACCACGAAGCTAACCGAGCCTTTTGAATCGAAAATGCCGCCCTTCGAGGCCGCGGCATTTCTTTTCAGAAGTTGGAGTCGGTTTGGTTAAGCGCTGCGTTCAGCACGGTTAATTAGCCAGCCCGGAGAGCGGTGATCTGAGCTTCAGCAATCAATGCTTGAACTGCGTTCCGCTGCTGGTGGACATACTGATCCACAAGGTGAGTATCAGAGAGGCAAGAAGCTCCACTACGGCTAGTCCAGAGACCTTCTGGAACTTCTACCTCGACGGATGCCAATCGCCTGAGAGCCTGCCAAGCGGTATCACGCTCAATGGAAGATTTGGATTCTGCTACCGCTCGCATATCAGCTTCTGCGAAGTGGAACCAGGCGCCCTCCTCACTCTCGGCCTTTTGGAAGTAACTCCCAACAGGAAAGGCATCCAAGGGTGTTGGACAGGCGACAACTGGTATATTGAGGATCGACACAGCCACACGAACAATCAGGCTCGAATCAGCACTGACTTCGTAGACCTCGCACTCATGCTTTGCAGACTCGATGGCGCTGTAGAGGGATGAAAGGTAATCGCCACAATCTACGTAAGAAGCACCGGTCTCCAACACACGGCCACCGTGCTCAAAAACAACTTGAGCGGTAGCCTCGCGTAGCCAGACAACAGGCTGTTCAAAGCGTATCCATTGAGATGGGCCAACACCAGATAGACTTCCTAGCCTAGCTAGATCGAGGACCTGTCTACGCACAATCGGAAGAGAGCTGCAAAACGGCGCCGGCCTCATAGCTCACACTGCCTCTGCTCGGACATGCTTGCCCAGACGCTCGAAACGAGTCTGAGCTTCAGTGGTACGAGATGCGGTCGGGTTGTTGAGTAGGCGTTTAAGCCCGATAGGCTCTCCAGAGTCATCGCACCAACCGTAAGCATCTTCTTCGATGCGAACCAGCGCAGCCTTGATAGCCATAGCTTCGGCGCGCTCCCCCTTCAGGATGCGCATCAGAAGCCCGCGGTTCTCTTCGATAGTGCCCGCATCTGATGAGTCAGCGACTTTTTCAGTTACAGAAACCGCTTCCTCATGCCCTACGATCCGCGCGGTCAGCTCGCTTTGTTTCGAAAGCAAAAGCTGCTTGAAGAACTGAAGCTGGACAGCGTCCATGTAGTTGTCGGTGGGCTGGGCTAGCAATGCAGCTGCGTCTATAACCATAAGAGGACTCCAATTGTATCGAATTAAAGGAATATCTCAGGGTAACGCCGGGCAACCGGTTTGCAACCCGGAACGCTAGCAGGAAATTCCTCCCTTGTTAGAACCCTCATCAACGTTATGTTGGCATCCACTACCACAGGAGATCACCATGGCAATTGAATCCCGCAAATCCGGATCGGACCACTTCGATGCCACATACGGAGCTGCTTCACACAACCTCAAAGACAAGATGAGCTTCCTGCTCCAGAGCCGGAGTGGTGCTCAAGTCCAAGGCTGGGATACCACTGTTCACGTTGATGGCTTGGTAAGCCTGCTGCCGATAGCAGCGTCGTGCGATGAGCAAGCGATGCTGGACTTGGTTGATTCGATCAGTGCATTCGCCTCGGCCGCGGAACAGGCTTTTGAGGCATTCTCGGTAGATTGCGACCTGGAGGACGCTGGCGCCCTACCAGCACTCCTTCTCAAGTCAGCTGAGTCAGCCCGCCAGTTGGCAGGATCAATGTAATCTGCTTATCTATGCTGAATCTGGAGGTTTTCCATGGCAAACAACACCAAGAATCCAACCGGCGACATTCAGCTTGGACGATTCAGCTACACACACAATCGGTTCTTGCTCACGCTTGCCAGCCTGGCGCTTGCTGCCTTTATTTTTGCAGACATCATCGGCTCGAATGTAGCCCAGGGCTCCAACTGGCTTGAAAAAATGGCTTCCCCTCAGATGTTATGGGCGCTGTTGCTACTGCCGATTGCAACTTTCGGCAGCCTCATGCTTAAGCGCTCAGGCCACCCTGATACGGCCCTGAAGTGCCTGATAGTTGCTGCAGGATTTATCACTGGAGCAGTCGCCAAGATTATTTTCACCCCATGATTTTGGGATGGTGCTTTTGAATTCGTCATGTGCAAGCCCCTCGTTATACTCGTGCTTTCACTGACAACCCACGCTGGAGAATGAAATTGAATAAAAGTGAATTTGTAGACGCCGTCGCTGAGAAGTCGGGTCTTACCAAAGCTGACACTCAGCGCGCCGTTGACGCAGTCCTGGAAACCATCACTGACACGTTGCGCAAGGGTGACGCCGTATCGTTCGTGGGCTTTGGCAATTTCAGCGTCAAACAGACTGCTGAACGTCAAGGTCGTAACCCGTCGACTGGTGCTCCCATTACAATCGCGGCCGCAAAAAAACCTCACTTCGCTGCCGGCAAATCGCTGAAAGACGCGATTGCCTAAATCGAACCCGATGTGAGCAAACGCCCCGTACCCCACGGGGCGTTTTGCTTTCTCAGCCCCGAAATGTGAAGCGATGAAATGTACACAATAGACACCCTTCGAAATGGGTCTATCGATCCGAACTCGCATCTTGCTGACACCAGCCCTGAGGGCAAAGACTGGATGTTAGGGCAGGCAGCTCTTGCAGCGGAATACATGGAGCAGCAGGGTCTAAAAAGCATCGACTATATAGGGCCTTTCCTTCGGCACCCGGTACCCATACTGGAGAAAGAGGGCCCACTTAGCCTGCTTGTCCTACCTAAGGGATCAATCATCCATCGGGTTGACCTGCGCCCAGTTCGGGGATTTCCAGCGGTACCATTTGCAATGTTCATGGTCACATCAGTTGGTCAAACATTCGAGCTTCAAGCTGATCTCCTGGTCCAGTGCAATGACGTAAGGCCTGGGCGAATCTTTAAGGACGGTTCACCACGTCTGTCTTTGGTCGAGACACGAATTGCAATCGTGAACCCGTCACATGACTACGCCTTCTACGTGTCCCTGGACAGCTGGGCCGAACTCAACGGCGCAGAGCTCAGTGCGCGGCTCCAGGCTGCATGGCGCCGATCAGAAGGCAAGTCCTCATCGCGCAAGATGTCTGTAACAGATGTCATCCTCTCCGCCGGCGTAGACACTGCTGGCTTGGATTACGACGAGAAGGTAGAGGACGCATGTCGCCACCCATTTTTCGGGCCGCCTGATTCCTATAGTCGAGTGGTACACATCAGCGACAAAATCCTAAATGAGTTCCCTGACGAAACCGACCCGACACAGTTTCGAGCGTGCAGCTGTTCGATTACTCGACCTTGCGTGTGCGGGAAGCGAAGTGGGAATTAGCCATAGGAAGAGCTAGTTCAGGCCTCGGAATCGTATGCGTGGCGATTAGATTTAAGATTTTTTGCATTGAAAGGCCGAAAATGGAGCACTCCATTGCCACTATTGGTTTAAGACCTTGAGGCCTTCAATGCAACCAATTCATACCCAAGAAGCTAAATCCCTGATTTCCGAGACGTACCCGGTTGTATACGGCACTCTCAAGCGGGGAACGCTCCGCAAATTTCTCCACGACGGATCGAGCACTGTTTTCTCGTGCAAATCGATTCGACAACGTAAGTCGGCAGCCACACTGTTCACCAGTGGTGTCGATGCCGCCCTCAAGAAAGTACAGGCGATCGCTGATAAATACGCCGGCTTGCCCACTGACGGGCTTTTTGACGGGTATGAACCTGAGCCCGCTTACCCGGACGGGATGATCTACTGGGACGACTTATTGCGAGCAGTCGATCTTGTTGCCCTCTATGACCATCTGGTCGCCCTCACCTATAAATATCCAAGCCATCTCGACGAGTCGCCAAAAGCCATCCGAAAGGCAGCAATGATTGTGACCATGCGGCCCTTATGTCGTGTCCGTCGCGCCTCTCGCATCGCTAACAGCGGCCGGGCTTTCGAACAGGGATGAATATGGAACGTGTACCCGAAGCAGTCGAAGGGCTGGTGCGTGAGCAAGCAATTCTAAGTTCAATTCAATATCGTGACCCACACGGCCCTTGGGGGATCGGTACCTTCCGCAGAGAGGACGGGACGACCTTCCAGGCGACAGGAAGCTTCGGGCAACCCATCCTGTATGAGGAGTTCATCCTCTACGGGAAATGGAGCCCAGACATTCCGGGCGGGGATTTCGATACTGCATCGTTTTCGTCTATGCCACCGAAAGCTCTAGAAACCCTTCCGCGGTACTTGACGAGCCTGACTCAGAACAGGGTTGCTATTGCTGCAACTAACAAGGCTGTTCAGCACTTCGGCGAGAATCTCATCGACATTCTCGAGCGAGCACCCTCTCGGCTGACGGAAGCGGGCGTTTCAGAAAGCGATGCTGAGCTTCTCGGGACGACGTGGGCAACAGAGCGTTCCCATCAGTTAGCTTTGGCGCAGATAGACCTTGAAGGCATTCCTCCAGAGAAGCTGGCCACCCTGCAGCGCCGCCTGGGGTACATGACTGACTTGAACCTTGTGCTGCGTGAAGACCCATACCTCCTGTATGTCCACTTTGACGACATGCTGTTCTCGACAGCCCAATCTCTCGCTAAGCGCTTCCGAGTCACTAACGACACTGTGTCCGCAGTCAAGGGCGCAATCGTTGCCGTGCTTCGCAAGGAAGCTTGGTTGGGCCATAGCTACATCGAGGGCGTCCCCCTAGTCGACGCCGTGTCCAAATTACTCAAGCTCGACCGCGCAGTGCTCTATCCACTAATCAAAGAGGGTGTGACCGAATTGAGGCGGGCAAAGGTAGCTCGCGCAGAAGAACGCAGACTACAGCTGTACAACCTATATGAGATCGAAAAGTCTCTAGTTGAAAAGGCGATCGGCTGGACAAGGCTGACCGCGGCCGAGCTAGAGGATCTGGTTCCGAGCGAGGAAATGGGCATCAAACTGCTCCGCCCTCTGAAACTTGGTGCCCCCGCCACGAAGACTCTTTCAATGGGTCTATGCCACTTGATGGCTGAGCGCTTAGCTCTTGTCCAGTGCGAGACCCTTCACGATCAATTGACCATCGTCCAGGGCATACAGCTATTCCTGAATGCTTTCGGAACAGACGCACTCATCACTGCATCTTCCAAGGAAATGGTGACCGAGCTTCAACTGACTCTGGGGGATGAGGCCCCGGTAGTCAGCTATGCGGAGTTGATTGGGCTCGACCCGGTGACAGGTGTCCCACAACAGAACCGGGCCAGCCCTATACCAACCGACGTGGTCGTAGTGGTTGGCACTGATTCTATGGGGGTAGAAGAAATTCACTATCTGCTCGAAGCCATGCCTGAAGCTGGCCGAGTTTTCATGCTTGGGGCCCCCAAGGATCTCCCGTCGCAAACAATCGGCCAACCCTTTGATGAGATGGCCAAAGTGCCAGAAATTCGAACATTCATCGCCAGTTTCTGGCTGCCGGCCCGTACTGAACAGCGAAAAGCAGCAAAGGACGTGTGGTCGGGATCGATTAAGCCTGATGACAGTTTTGATCCTAGCAAGCCCATCAGTTGGCTCAATACGCCACGAGAGAGCATTCCTGATGTGGTGAATGTGCTGCTCCGTGAGCTGTCTGGCTCATGCCAAATATCCCCATTGCACGACATCAAACCTGTCGTGGCGCGCCAGCACGCAGAGGTCCCAGGTACTGATGCAGTTTCCTGGCTTACTCGTTCGATCGCCCATGAATTCGTTGGTAAGGATGACCCGGTCGACTTTCATGGACGAGCATTGTTTAAGGGCATGCCTGTGTTAGTGCACCAGGCTCTCTCTTTGGAACACCCTGCCTTCTCTATTTTCGAGGCCACTGAACTTTCTGGCGAAAGAATGCTTGCCACGCCCCGCTCGGGAAACTCAGCGGTGATCGACCTCAAGCGGAATCTCAACATCTTTCACGGCGGTGTACTGACACCAAAATTTGCGCGCGGTCGAGTTTACGAGTTTGTAATCCTGATCGTGCTCAAGGAGCACATGGGGCTGTTCAATGCCGAACTTCTCTCGACCCTCCTGAACAGTGCAAAAAGATCATTGATTTTGGTAGGCGAGCTAGACGGTATTGCAGATTCATTTCCTGGCGATGAGCCCACACGGGTGAGGTCATCACTCTCGAAATGGATGGCCACCGATGGCGATCAAATTGACCCGCCGCAGAAGTAATGCGACCTCCTACTGGCCGGGTCCCCTCATGCATGGGGTGAGTACAACTCAGCCTGAGCTCATTCCACAATTCACACTCCAGCACGCGGGATAACAGTACATGGCGATCAGATCTGCACGACTCGAGGCACAGGAACGGGCGAAGCTGAAAACACAGCAGGCCCGCAATGTTGCGTTGAGTCTCCCGCTTGTAGGAGCTGCAATCCCTTTTGTGCCTCTGCCACTCGCAATCGGCATTGCTGTGGGCTGTGCTGTATGGACTCTGTACCTTGATCGGAAGGACAAGGAGGCAGTGACTCCGTTGGTTTGGGACCGTAGCTACACACAGACTGACATACCCGATTGCGACTTCCAGCGCTCAACCTTCTTAGGCAAAACCATGCCATGGGTGGAATGGAAGGAACGTGTAGATGCGGTCTCAAACGCGAAGGGTATCGCAAGCGCCGACGATGTGCGTCAGTCGCTAATCGAGGCATACCCCGGAATGATCCCCTTCATGCTGTCAGACGACATCATGACAAGGCATATGGCGCTGCTCGCCGCGACCGGGACCGGGAAGACCGAACTCATCCTCGCAATCGCCCAACAACAAATCAAAAAAGGGGCAGGCCTACTGCTGGTCGAGGCCAAGGCTGATTCTGATTTGTCGGGTGCAATCTACGCAATGATGGAAGCCGCTGGCAGGCTGGACCAGTTCAAGCTCATATCCTTCGAGTTCCCAGAGATCAGCCACACTTACAACCCATTCTTCGCCGGCGGCGTTCGCGCCACCCTATCGACAGCGATGAAGATGCAAGCCGCGTCAAAAGAGGAGTTCTGGACTGACGTAAACCGCTACTCACTGTCTGCAGCAATCCTATGCATGAAGCTTCAACCTGGTGAGCCTGCATTCCACATTAAGGATCTAATCGCAGTCCTCTCTGATTTCAATATCCTCCTGCGATACGTGAAATCGATTCGAGAGTCTGACTCAGATGCTCACAAGGACGGGAAAGAGTTCCTATTTTCCTACCTCCGCTACTGGTACGACGAAGAAAAACAGGAGTGGAATCGTAAAAGCTTCAAGACCATGCTGCAGGGCGCTATCTCAAAACTTTCTGCCTTCGCGCATTCAGAATACTCACGCATTGTTAACACCTATAGCCCTGATGTTGACCTGAAAGACGCCATCCTCAATGGCGAGGTGGTTGTGCTGTCCATGTCGGCTCTCGCCGACAAAGACGGTGTTGAGCTGATGGGCAAGCTATTCATCTCCGACCTGGCCCGTGCTATCGGTGAGATCCAGCTTCTTAAGCTGAAACCTTTAATGATCTGCCCAGCGATCTTTGACGAATATGGTTCGTTCGCGGAGGAAGGTCAGATCACCCTTTTCCAGCTTGCTCGAAGTGCAAACGTACCAATCATCATTGCTTTCCAGGGTGTCGGCTTCCTTCAGCAAAAATCTGCACCATTCGTGGAGATGGTGCTGGGTAACTGTTGGACTCACGTCTACTGCGACATCAGGGATGCTGAAACAAGAGCCTTCGCTTGCAAACTTGCCGGCACAACCCTCAGGAAATTTGAGCAGGAGACTTCCGCCACTAGCTCCGGTGCCAGCCATAGCACAGAGCAGTCAGGCCTCATCTCAAATGAAAACACGGGAGCGAGTTCCAGTGTAGGTGCTAAGGCGACCCGTGAAGACCTACTTCAGCCTGATGACTTCCAAACCCTCGACCAGGGCGACGGAATTATCATCGCAAAATCTGGTACCTACAGGGTTCGAATGCCAATGGTCCGCAGCAGTTTCCCGAACGTACATTTCCGAGATATGAAACTGACGCGACGACATTCCCGCGGGCGGGCAGGCATCAATGCCTGGAAAGACTTTACCGATTTCAACCGCAGGCTTCTGGGCGACGTCTGACAAAACATTTCGCATGCAGAATCTTTTAAGGGGGTTTCTATGACATGGCTTGAACGGATCAAGAACTGGGACTACAGCCTGGAGGGGATTGTAGAGTGGGTCTTGAACCTTATGGAATTCCACATCCAGCGCGCAGGGATCTGGGGCTACATCGGAATTGTGCTGTTCATTATCGGGCTGGGTCTTGCCTTCCCGGCGACACGAGGAGTGACAAGCCTGGTTGTGAGTGGTGTTTTCCGCATGGTGTTCACCTTTGTACAGAACGTCCTGACGTTGCTCACAGCCGACCTCTTCAAATTCTTCGGCAGACTCCTGCTAGCGATGTTTCACCGTTCTCGCCGCTGGATCATTGCCCTTGCCGGCCGTACACGTCGCGACTGATTGAAAAAACCCGGGCAATCCGGGTTTTTTTTTGGAAAACATCCCGAAATGGGGCACTCCCTTTCCACTATTTAGTGAAAGGAGAACCCTCATGAAAGCCGTCTTTCTAGCCATCTGCATTTCAGTCTCTGCGTTTAACGCTGTGGCTTCTGAGTATGCGAGCGATTCATACGTCATCGACCAGCGCGATCCGAAGTATCAGATCGCAATTGAGCACCTCGCGAGCGCTGCTCAGGCACTGCGCCTTGCTCAAGATGAACTGAAAAAAGCCGAGGCCTCCCACCCCCTTCCTGGACTGGATCTGGTTCGAATGTTGAGCCAGGTCAGGCCCGTGGAAGAAACCATCAACGTTGTCCTGCGCCCGGAGAAGAAACGCCTTCGGTATCAGGAGCTAACACCTGATGGGCAGTTCTTTACTACCCCACCTCGACTCGGAGATTGAGACGATGACCGTCACTGGAATCACCCATAACGTACGCATGGAGGAAATGAGGCGGTTCATGGCCAGCTTGTTTCTGCTGCTCGCTGTTGCTGCTCTATTTCTGATACCTGAGATGGCTCATGCAGCCGACGGTACAGCCTGGAACGGTCAATTTGGCCCAGATGCGTCCCTGACAAAAAACACGAACACCAGCCTTCAAGGCTGGTGGAAATCCGCAGCAGGGTGGGGGCTGTGGCTCTCAATCGGCTGCCTATTGTTCTCCATCTTTTTCCTTGGTGGTAAGTGGTGGTGGATCCCTGTCTGCGTGTTCCTCATTTGCCTATTCGGCGAAAAAGCGATCACCCAAGTAGCTACATGGGCTGGTTTCACCAACTTCGCTACGACCTAGGTAACGAGATAAGCCATGCACCTTAGAACCACAACAGAAAGCGACACTTACGCGTACGCAACTTCCCCGCTGAATTTTGGCGGAGTAGAGAAAGAGGACCTCTTGTTTTGGATCATCCCGATGGCGATCGCGAACAACATCATGGACGACCCCTTTTATGCGTTTGCTGTGGGTTGCTTCTGTTTGTGGCTCTACAAACGGCTTACTGCAAATACACCTCCAGGTCACATGGTTTTGCGACTGAGCATTGTTATGGGTCAACTTGAAAGCGGCGACCTGGCGACGATGTACCCAGCTGTCAGAAAGGTTGCTCGGGCACTCAACAGATTCCTAACCAACCTTTGGTTAGAGGTTGGCCTGCTCCCCTCCCCTACCTATTGCAACCGATACGAGCCTTAAGAATGAGCGACAAATACGGCGTACCGCTTGGATACTTCAACCTGCTCGGTCGGGGTGAGTTGAGGGCAAGCAGAATCAACGTTGCATTCATTGCAGTCACTGTGATCCTGACAGGGGTCATTGTGTACCTTATTAACTGGAACAATCATCTTCAGGATGTGAACGTTGAACTACAGGGCCAGCGGGTCATGTACGGATACCCGAACGCAGAGGGTGTATTCGTAAGCGAAAATGAAGTTCCTGAGCGGCACATCATCGCTTTTACTTCTGTCTTTCTTGACAATTTTTATAACTTCACGCCGGACTCTTCGTTTAGCAATGCAAATGAAGCCTTGCGTCTAATGTCGCCTCGGTTCCGCGCTGTTCAGGAAGAGACTCTTAAGTTGGTTGCAAAGCAATCATCTGAGCAACAGATTACCCAGGTTTTTGTTCGAACTTCGCCGTATAAAATTGAAACTACACCCCAAGGTTATATTGTGACCTTCCAGGCGCTGCGCTACCGCGCGACGCTAAATACTGTCTTCGGCAAGGCCAAGTTCAACGTCCGAATTCTGATGAAACCTGTCAAACAGTCGAAATACTTCGAGTGGGCCATCGTCGCTGACGATCTGCAAACTCAGGAGATTGCTCAGTGAAAAAAACAATTCTGGCTGCGATGGTTGCCGTAGCCTTTGCTTCACCCGTTTTTGCTGATGAGGAATGCAACCGTTCCCCACGTTCAGTTATTTATGAAAATTCACCAATTGATGTTTATATTTCGAACGACAACCAACGGGCCGAGGTAGTTTTTCCCGAAACATATCTTTTGGGTGTGAACCGTGAACAACCTGTTGGCCTTGAGCTGTTCCCAACGCCGATAAAAAACAAATTAGCCTTCAATACTACAGACGGGCAATACGTTGGCCTAGTAACTGTAGATGGTCCTTCTGGTCAATCCTATCAAGTCAATTTGATAGCCCGCCCTGGCTGCGCAGATAGCTTGGTGACGATTTCGCATCAAGCACCAGTTGATCGCTCCCAGCTGGCAAAGGATGGTAAAGGTCGCGTCAAGGGACTAATGAACTACCTGTTCGATGGAACAGTTCCAAATGGGTACCGTAAAAATAACTTTTCAAAGCTCACTAAAGAGCAACGTGTTGTTTTCCGCCAGGGTTCTGTCGAGTTTTCACTCCAATCCCAAGTTATCGGACCAACATATGTCGGCACCACCTACGAGGTGGTTAATCGTGGCCGCACTGCATTCAAGCTTGCAATCGACCAGATCGACTACTCAAACAAGGCAGTGGTGGACTCAATCGGAACGGCTCGCCAGGTAGCGATGCTACCGACTTCTCACATTTTAGGTCCATCCCCCGAATATATATCTGAAGTCTACGGTGATTCACATCGTGGATTGCTCTTCATCGTATCGGAGAAGAGCAAATGAGTGATTCGAATCCGAGACCATCAGGACCTAACAAAAAGCTTCTTTGGATCTTCGCTGCCGTTGGTGGCGCCATGTTCCTCTTCGGCAAGTGGTCGGACAGTTCAAGCACTGCGCCTGTTACTGGTAAGTCGACGCCGGTAGCAATTGAGGCGGGCCCTGCAGGCGTCAATCAAATCACTGCCCAAGACAAAGATGCGGCACTCACACAGTTCCGCAAGCAACTTGAGGCCATGCAAGCCGACGCTAATCGCGGGGAAGCTGAGCGGATCAAAGCGGATAAAGTCCGCGATCAGCAATTGCGTGAGATGCAACAGCAAAACAATGCCCAAACGAGGGCGTTGAGCGAGAAGATCGCCGACCTTCAAAAGAAAGGCGTTGACGACCTGTACGCCGCTATTAATGCAAAGGACAAAACCACAAATACGATTCCTGACATGCCGGGTGTTCAGGGTCTAAAAGTTCCATCGGGTGGCTTATCGTTCGACGGAGACCTTGATTTGGGTCCTGCCGCACTGCCGTCGACAATGACAACACCGGTAACAAGCCAATACGGTCCTAACTACATTCTGCTTGCCCCGCCAGTTCAAACTCAGGCGCAGACTCAATCGAGCTTCCAGGGTAAGAGTGGTGGTGGCCCAGGCACGCAGTCAGAAACATCCCTTTTCAATGACATGTCTGCGCCGACCCCAAGCAACCAAACAGGACAGACCAACAACGAAAACCTGAACGCTCAGTTCAATGACGTATATGGCAAACCCAACACTGCCCAGCAGAACAACCAAGCGTTTCAAAGCTCAGGCCAACCTGCTGCTCAGCCAGCCGGGTTAACTGCGGAAGAGGCTGCCGCGAAGAAGAAAGCTCAAGATACCTACACCGTCGAGGCTTTTTCCTTTGTTGAGGTCACAACTTTGCACGGCGTCAGCTGCCCTATCGGCGCTAACGCCCCGGGCGCTTCAGACTCTTCAAAGATCCCAGCCCGCCCAGTTGTTCTTCCAGTTCACGGGATATTTCACGGACCGAATGGCGTAGAGCGCGACATTGGTACTGCCCACCTTATGGGTCTTTGCTCGGGCCGGAGAACCTCTTCGTCTTCTACTGGCCGAGCACTTATCCGCATTGAGCAATTGAGCTACTGGGATGCTTCGGGCGGAGCGCAGATGGTAGCGGCAACTGGGTACGTCGTAGACATGCGGGACAACGAACAAGACGTGTATGGACGGCTCGACAAAGCTTCAGGTCGAACCCTGGCTCTGCAAGCCGCATCCGCAGCCGCAGCCGCTTATGCAACAACTTTGAGTTCAGCGGAATTCACCAACACCAGCTCTACACAAAACGGCACTTCGAGTGCTACGAGCCAACTGACAGGCGACGCAACAAAAGCAGCAGTTGCCCAGGGTATTGGTTCGATGTTCCAGAAGATCAGCGAGCGATTTGAAGCTGAAGCAGATGCTGCTGTCGACACCATTCAAGTCGAGCCGGGCATCAGACTGCGCTTTGTGACTGACCAGCCAATCCGTGTTGTGAAACCCCTCGAACCATTCGACATCGACGCCTCGATGTACGACACCCTGATCTAAGGCGGCCAGCACTATGACTTCAATCCAAATCCGCCTTCCAGCTACACGGCGTGCAAATCTCGTACGTGACAAGAGTGAGCCAAAGACCATGCAGAAGCTGATTCTTCTTTCCTTCTTGGCAATGGCCCTCACCGGCTGCGCAACTGATGAAGAACCGTTCCGGAACAGTGCAACCATGGATCAGATCTACGACACGGTTAACTCCTCTGGTGGCGCTGACACTGTCCGGTTGCTGCGTGAAGGGTTGCGCGCCAGGCCTGAACTTGGTTCAAGCGATCCCTACTATCCAATCCGAAATCCAGATGTCGTTGCACCTGTATGGGTAGTGCCATATGCCGACAAGCGCACAGGCGTGAAGCATGGCGGTCGCTGGGACTACGTGATCATGGAGGAAGCGGGATGGGCAAACTAATCCTGAGCCTACTGTTTTTACTTGCCCCAATTGCTCAAGCCGAAGGGATCACGCAATACCACAAAGATGCCATTCGTGAGTATTACGAGAAGCAGATCCTAGGGAGAGGCCAGGACCTCACCGTTCGCCAACCCGACGTTGATCTTTATCGAAGAATCTTTACGAAACCCAACGAAGTTGACACCCGGCCGCTACCCCCACCGGATCAAATTCCTTGGCCTCAGATCTTCAAAAAACAAAATCTGACTCTAGGTGAAATTCTTAACTTGGCCTCGGCCGCAAGTGGTTATGAAACGGAATTTGACCCGGCGATAAACCAGAACGAAATCGTGCTGATCAACACATCACCGAATTCGCTTCGTGACATTGCTGAATACGTTTCCCGGGTCAGTTCAGCACGCATCACTGTTTACCCCGAATCGCGACTGATTACTGCAACACAGAAGGTATCAACGAATGGCTAAAAAGTCTGATCTGCACCTATACGACTCTGAGCTAGCTGGCCTGGGTCGTCGCAACTATCAAGGCGGCATGCCAATTCAACTGCTGTCCGATGCCTTCCTATACGAGCAGCAAGGTCGCTATTTCCATACGCTGGATGGTCGGTTCGCAAAGATTTGGAAGATTTCCGGTGTGGATGCGTCCATGTTCAACAACGACATGTTGTTTGATGTGACCGGCAGTTTCTCGGACGTTCTGAACAAGTATCCAGCGGGAAGCACCGGGCAGTTTCTGCGACATACACATCGCGACATCCGCCAGATCATGGGGCTCTATCAAGATCAGATTGACCCTGAAGCCGGTGAGTTCGCCGCCGCAATCGCCCACTCCATAATGGACCGGCAGTTTTCGGCTGCGACATCGGCCAATGGATTCTTCGGCGATGCCACTGCGGCCACTCTGAAAAAGATGCAGGACGATGCTCTTGCGGATCTTGAGCAGGACGAGACTGATGAAGATGTCCGGGCAACTGCGTCTGAAGCAATCAAGCGCGAGGTACGGGAAGGCCGCTTCCCCTTCGTAAACGATTTCTACATCGTGTTCATGTGGCAGCCTGAATACATTTTCGGGAAGTTTTTTGACACTACCGTCAAAGCAGCGCTAGCTTCGGTAGGGCTAGCAGACGCAAACAAAATGGCTGAGCGTGCCTATAACGGGCACGCTAAGATTTTTGGTCAGTATTGCACTGAGATCGAACAAGCACTGGCTACCTATGGCTTCCAACCTGAGGTTTTGACTGGTCAAGGCTACATCAACCTTCACTATGGGCTGATGAACCCTGTCCGGAGCTTTGAAATCGAGCCACCGAAGTACAGGGCTGACATACCAATACTTGATGCGCTGGATAATCCAGACATCGTTGAAACCCGGGATAACCTTGCTGCGACAGCTACCTTTGCGCATGTAGAAACGGAGCCTAACGGCTGGACAATTCACGACCGCGGCGTCCCGTACTACATCCGTCCTGTGTCCGTTATGGGCAAGCCGATTCGCAGCGCACCTGGCATGCTCCAGGTAGCCATGGCTGGGATTGAATCCGAAAGTCTAATCACAATGAACTGGAGCGTTCCACGCGCTGTTGTCGTGACCAGCCGGCTAGCTATCCGCGGTCGAATGATCGCGGCTAAGGAGTCGATGCGCGTAGGGGACAAAGAAACCCGTGAACGGCAGCGTAGCGACCTTGATGCTGTAAGGAGCAAGGTGTCCTCAGAGAACGCGAGCAACCGGGAGCAGTTTTTCGACCTGTCTGTTCACATCAATCTGATGGGATTCAACAAAGAGATCATTGACGACCAAGCCATGTCGCTTGAGCGTCGGCTGTGGCGTATCGGTCACAAAGAAGTATTGCGTGGGGATGCTGTGGTCCGTAACAGCATGCCATTTAATTTCCGCCAGACCAGCATGAAACTGCTGAAGCGAAGCATTCCTCACCTGACGGAGAGCGTTTCGCACATGGCCCCAATGTTTGTTGAGTACCAAGGAGTACCCGACCCTGCGATCCTGATGAACAATCGTGCTGGTCAGCCGATCTTCTTGGACCTTTGGGGTAACAGCGTCAACACAGCTCACTCGTTGATCTGCGGGACCACAGGCTCAGGTAAGTCATTTACTTTCAACAATTTGTTGATGGCCCTGAGGGTGAAATACAGACCGAAGGTCTGGATCATTGACAAAGGTGATTCGTACGAAAGCCTTTGTCTGGTGTTGAATGGTAATTACGTCCGCCTCACGACCGAGCGGTTTGTTGAGCCCGTCTCCGGCCGCACAATTGACCCAATCTGTATTAATCCATTTGCCCTCAAGCGTGATGAGAATAATCGCAATGTGAAGCCCGAGCTTGACGAGATTTTCTTCGTCGCACGGATGCTGATCATGATGATGGAGGCCGGGGACGGCTCAGGGTCCACCAAGTCTAATCTAACCAAGGTGACTTCATCTCTCCTATACCAAGCACTTGAGGAGTTTTATCGTGACTGGGTTGAGACGCGGCCTATGGATGAGCCGCGCTTCAGGGACTTCATCCCTCACCTGATCAAGACAAATTTCCATGAGCAGAAAGGTGAGGTTCTCGCACAGAACCTGACGCTGTACTACGGCACTGGTCCGTTCGCCGCCATTTTCGATGGCTACTTGGATGTTGATTGGGAAAACGATTTTACGGTACTTGAAACACAGCGCATGTCGAAGTCCCCTGCGCTTGGCATTGTGACATTGGCTCTATTCCGCCAAATCGACTTGTACTGCAAGTTCAAGCTCGATCGCAGCCGTAAAAAGGTGGTTGCTGTCGATGAGGCCTGGGCAACACTGTCCGATCCGAACGCCGCAAAAGCCTTGTCCAGTTTTTATCGTGAGTTGCGCCGTTATGGTGCTGGTTGCTTGCTGATAAGCCAGACGGTTAAAGACTTTGTGAACCTGATCAAAGCAGAGACGAGCGGTGGTGGCGACTCGCAAGACGGAATTCTCGAGAACACAAGTCATTACTTTTTCCTTGCCTGCTCGGAGTCTGACTACAGAGTTGCCAAAGAAGAACTCGCATTCACCGACGAAGAAATCGATCTGTGGCGCTCTCTAGCCTCGCTGCCTCCGATGTATTCAGAGGTGTTCTACAGGATGCGGACCAGCCAGAGCCTCTATTACTCAGGTGTATTTAGACTCTTTTCAGCCCCGATGACTTTGTGGATTGCAAGCTCGCACCCTGATGATTACCGGATGCGAGAGCTTAGGACTGAAGCAATCGTAAACGAGCAAAGAATTGAATCGTCGGTCGCCCGCCAGCAAGCAATCATCGACCTATCAAAAACTCACCCATACGGAGCACGTTATGGCCAAGTTGTTTAAGGCTGCCGCCCTTCTATGCATCGCCGTCACGGCTGGGTGCACTGATAAATACGAACCTCGCGAAACGATCGTTGACACCGAAACCAAGCCAGTCAAAGAAATGTACGCACCGAATACTGAACTCGAGCGCCGCGCTTACTCCGAAGGAGTGAGCCAGGTACTAACGGACATGAAAGGAAAGATGCGGGCTCGCGAGCGCTTCACTTGGGATGCCCCACTAGTTCAATGCGGAGTGAAAATCCCCGCACGTGTCGTCAATGGGATGTTGTCACCCGAACACGAAGAATGCGTACAAATTGCCCCAGGCCGCTTCTCCGAAGAGGCGCCTACTTACCTTCCCCTGCTCGGATCAGAAAAATGAGTGAACAAAACAAACCAGGCGGTCTCGGCGATCTGATCGGCAAGATCAAAAGCGGTGCAGCAACTATTGCGGCAAGCACGAAGAAGCCTCGACGAGACGCAGGCACCGACGCAGACGCTGATAACGTTGAGGTCATTGAATCTCAGGACGCCCCACGCCCGCACATCGACGATTACAACGATCCGCTCCTCATTGACCCACAGGACCAGGCTGTACCAGCAAAGCCAGATCCAAAGAAGATGTCGTTAAAGAAAAAGCTCGTGCTTGGGGCCGTGGTTGTCGCCCTTGGTGTTATGGCTAAAAACGGTATTTTCACACCGGTTGCGATTCATCAATCACCTCCAGAAACACATCCGCCCACGGCCGATGCGAGTGCGCATGAAGACAAGCCATCGCTGCCACAAATGCATGATGGTGGTTTGACTGCCGGGTTACCTACCGCACTTGGCGAGCAAGCAGTTGTTGATCCGGCGATTGGAAAAACACTGGACGAATTGCAGCTGGACGGACAATTGCAGAAGCCGTTGGTTGCTAGCGGCAAGACTGTTTCAGCGCAAGATTCAGGGTCAATACCTGCTGACGGTTTTGGCTTTCCTGCCCAGCTAGCCAATGAGCCACCACCTCTTGAAATTGGAGCAACAGCCTCACAGCCGAAGGAACAGCTTCCTTTGCCAAGCGGAGCAAACAGCCCATTCGCCGCTGCTCCAGAGGTAGCGCCGGAACCAATCACTGCTGGTTCGGGCTCACCATTTGGTGAGATGCCTGTGGGGGGAGAAACACCCCCTAAACTAGCCTCACTTTCAGCTGAAAAACATGACCCTGTTTTGGGTAGCACTTCACTCCAAAACCCGGATAGTAGTCAGAAACCGAGTCTGCAGAAAGACGCGGCTGATGTGACGAAGATGAAAGCTCAGCTTGCTCAGAAGGACAATGAAATCAAGTCCCTCAAAGATCAATTGGCAAAGAAACCAGGTAGCAACATCAAGCCTGCCCAAGCCAAACCTGCTGTAGCTCACAACCCTAAGCACTCGGCCCGCGTTGCACAACGATCGCCCACCAAGGCTGTACCGCCAGTGGCGAAGGTTGTCTCGAGACCAAAACTCTGCGTGAAAGCAGTAGCACCACCAGCGCGTAATTGCACCACGTGCGTAGCTCATGCGTTCGTAGTCGATGCCGGCGCGGAGAATATGGTGGGCCAAGGCGATTTCCTCGATGGATATCGCGTTGCAATCACCGGTGATCGTCTCGATTTGCAGAACTCGGATGGCCAAGTAGTCCATAAGTTCTGGAGTTCTCCAAATGGGTGCCCGTCGATTTAACATTCATGAGCAGATCAGCAGCGCTGACGAGCTGTTTTTGGCGCGACTAGCTGCTGAGGTCTCAGAGTGTCATTTCCGTGCACCTAACCATGTCCCCGTGCGCTGGGGAATTCCCAGCGCAAGCGAGGCAGACGAACCCAAGCTACATCCAGGCGATCTAACTCAGGCCCAGCTATGTGCCCTGGAGGCCGCAGTAGTTCTGTTCGTAAAGCAGGACTATGTAGCTGCCAAGAGCGCGCTTGAGCCGTTCGTTGCTATAAATCATGAAGAAGCATCCAAGCTCTACATCAAGGTCCTTCAAAAGCTACGTGTAGCTGACTGGGACAAAATTGCCCGACGCATCAACCGCGTTAGCACCGACACTCTGTTCGTACCAGCCGGAAGTACGGAAGTGATTGATGGCCAGAAGGTCATCCTGATTCATCAAGGCTTGAGTAAGTCCTTAGGTCATGATGCCCCCAGGTGCGTTGTCAAATATGTGACCCATCACGAAATGCTCCACGAGCAATTGGGTACAAGCCCTGAAGACCCCCATCCTCCCCTTTTCAGGCGTCTTGATCGAAGCTTTCCGGAGCGCGCCAGAACCATCGCTTGGTTGCAGAAACACAGTTTCCATACCATCGACGGAGTACGGGTGTGATTCGATCCATTGTCGCGCTTGCACTGGCACTTAACGCTGCTAATGCAATCTGCTCACCTTATGACTCGATGATTGATCGTGCAGCTCGAAACCACGGCGTTGATCCAATCGTGCTGCGTGCGATAGCAGCGCATGAGTCAAACAAAAACCCATGGACTTTCAACGCTGATGGAGAACCTTTCCGCTACCAAGATAAAGAAACCGCAGTAAGAGTGCTCTGGTCACTAACCAAAGCACCTTGGATGGTCAAAGCCATCTCCTTGAAAGGAGAGCGGTTCCGCCGGTTCTTCACCTCTCAGGCTAGTGCGAATTCTTATGCGAAAAGCATTCGAGATTCAGGTCGACTGATTTTGCGGGTAGATGACAGCAAAGTGGTCAACAAAGGAGAGGTGCGGGTTCGAGCACTAAGACTAATAAATACAGATATAGGGATTGCTCAAGTTAATTACCGTTGGAACGGTCAAGGAATTGCGACTGTTCAGACATGGTTTGATCCGCATTACAACCTTGAATTCGCAGCGACTCGTATTGCAGAACTTAAAAAGAAGCACAAGAACGAGATCGAGGCCGTTGGCTATTACCACTCAGCAACCCCGGTTTACCGCAAGAAATATCTCGAATATTTCATACCAAAGTACAACGAGGAGAAACGACTTGCGACCGTATCTATGGCTGCTGCTCGCTAGCTTCATTTCAACCAATGTAATGGCCAGCGTTATTGAGCCCACTACCGACCAAAGAGTCGGCGAAGGCATCATGGCTATTCTAAAAGGCGAAAAACAGAAAGCATGGGACATCCTTTTTCCTGAGGCCAAGAAAGGCAACATTATTGCCATGTATCACCTTGGTGATCTAATGCTGAGATCTCCCGAATATCCGAATAATCTGGAGCGAGCAGCTACTTTTTTTAAAGCTGCAGCTGATCGAGGACATAAGGGTAGTGCTGCAATGCTATCTCAGGTCCAGGGAATGCTTGGCCAGCGTGGTCAAACACCAACAATTGGCGGTGCAAGCGGTGTTCCAGTACCGAAAGATATTGAGGGCGCAAAACAAGCATACGCGCGCATGCAGTCACAAATCGGTCGGTTTGTTGGCGACCAACGATTGGTTGAACCGGTTGCAACCATAAAGATGTTCATCACCGAAAATGCAAGCAATGTTGCAGAGTTAGTGAAGATATCAAACGATGCTAAAGCCCGATTTGGGGAAAAGGTTGACTTTCAATATTATGTATTAATTGATCAAGCTAACTGGAATCCTCGACGTGTTTTTACTCCAGCATCGGGAAATCTTCCGTTGACCGGATTCCGACCTGATATGAACGGCTCTGAAGCACTGAAATATGGTGTCCGCTCAACTCCAGCTATCGTGCTAGTCCCTCAAAATGGACAACCAAAAATATTGAGCAATGCTCAGTCTGTAATCACCGAACTGTCTGCTGTTCTTAGGTAAGGAAAGTATGAAAACTTCAATTAAGATCTCTCTCGCCTTTCTGGTTGGATGTTTTGTCTCCAATGCACCTTTCGTACTTTCCGACGCATCAAGTCCAAATGAAGCGTTGTCAAACGCTATCGCAGTAGCGATGGCAAAAGTTGACAAGTACAACGATGATCGTCAGAACGCTGAAATCGACAAGCTTCCAAATATTCTCGACTGCCAGAATATGGACTGGATGAAAAATTGCTCTGAGTTGAACCGGAACGCGAAGAAGAACCCACAAGCGCCTATGCGAATGATTGGCAAAAATGGTGTGGAGTTTAACTTTCAACCGGGAACGCCAAGCGCCGTAATCAACCTTCAGCTCAACCAAACCCCTGAGGCGGCATCAGAGCTTGTCTCTTATATGGATAAAACCTGGGGTGAGTACCACAAGTCCGCCGAACTCTACAAAATGGCAATGTGGCAAAACGGAGACCTGAAAAACATTAAAGGACTTGATGCTGCTACTGAGAAGGCTAAGGAAGTAAAATACATAGATACCGACAACGTGAGTATGTCTGTGTTCGTAGAGTCAACCTGCCCTGTCTGTGAAAAACAGCTACAAATCCTTTCCACTGTCCAACAAAAATATCCAAAGCTTAAAATAAAGATATTTCAACTTGACGGTGATCGTGATGCCTTCACAAAGCATGTAACTCAACGAGGATTGTCTGGACGCGTACTTTCTCGCGAAGAACGTATTAGTTTGCAAAAGCTGGGAGTGACGTCATGGCCAATTTCATGGATCGACAACACTAAGGTCAACAGACGCAAAAGTATTGTCGGTAACAGAACACTTCGCCAGCTTGAAGATCACTTTCAGGCTATGACATATATCCAGCCAGAGAAGAAAGGCGCATGAAAATGAAATCACGCTATATCAAATCGATCCTCGCGCTGACAGTCTCTGCTGTGATGTCAACAAATACTTTCGCAGCGTCAATTGATTTTGGGGCTGACGGGTCGGACTCTCCCTGGACACGCCGCATGGACGACGTTACAGGCCTGTTTGGTGAATCCGTGAAAGGGAGCGCGGTGAACGACGCGAACAAAGGAGGCAGCTTTTCCTTCGATACCTTCACCCCATTCCAAGACCAGCGGACTTCAGTAGTAAATGGCTACGGCGCTACTGAAGTTGGCGTGGGTTGTAATGGGCTCAATCTTAGCACTGTACTAGATGGTCAACTGGGCCAGTACCAGGAGATGGTTGAACAGTTCATCCAAAATGCTCCGGCGCTTGCCATCATGTATTTAGCCTACAGCCAGCCGACCATCAAGTCTGTGATCGACCAGCTTAATAGCGTTGGTCAGTTTGGCTTGGACCTCTCAAACATGACCTGCTCGGGCGTACGGTCTCTGGCCGACAAGGCATATGACGAGAAAAAGCAAACCCTAGCTGAAGCCGACTGTACTGTGGACGAGGGCTATAAAAGCTCAAAATGCATGGCAGGTGAGGGTTTAACCGGATCTCTTCTCAACCAAATGGGGGAGTTCAAGCAGAAAACCTCCGATCGCGCCAACGCAATGATGGGAAAGGTGTCGAGCGCTACTGGCGGGCTGGTTGGTTGGAATTCCTCTGTCTCGGGCGGAACAAATAAAGGCGCTGGCACTGGGTCTGGAACAGGAACCGGCGGCACTGGCTCAGTTAAAGCTTCTGTTAGCGGTAAATCATGCAGCAATGACCCACAAGATGGTAGCGCCGGCCTGGTGCTCGCGGCATCGGAACTTGGTTGTGATGACATCAAGAAATATGGTGGCCTCGTACCTTCGTATGGTTTCAACAATGATGCTGCCTCGGTAACCCCGCGCACTGAAAACATTGAGAACCTTTCGAAAACCCTGACCACTGAATACATGGACCTGTACAAAGCTGTTTACTCTGCAGATGCCGCATCCTTCAAAAATACACAGGCATATAAAGATCTGATCTCTCGAGCTGACATCGTTGTCAGCGAGAACGAACATCAATACATGCGAAACCTTGCCAGATCGAGCCCGGCCATGTTCATTTCAACAGAGCGCCAATTATCAACGCTCGGAATGATGAAAGAGCTGGACGACGTAATTTCCAAGATTGAAATTGGCGTTTCAAGCGGTATCGCCAATCAACCTGATAACGTAATCCTGAGTGATGAGGTTATCAGCCGCACTAAAACCTCTGTTGCGGGCCTTCGCCAACAATACATCGCCCTTCAGGCACGAATCAAACACGATCAAGAACGCAACAAAGTATTCGCGAGTGTCCAACAGGTAACGAACTAATGTCAGACTCGACTGATATTGAAAATTTTGACTACCTACAGATCGTCAATTCCAATTTTGGCGATCTTGTTAGTCATTACATCAACATGTGGCAGGCTTATAACCAGTCCTTCACTGTGGCGGCGATGAACCTCTGTCTGTGGGGAGGACTTGCCTGGGTAAGTATTTTGACCCTGAAAGCACCTGCAGATAAGCTCAAGACAGCTGCGAGCGCTATAGGTGTTGTACTTTTGGTTGCCATGCTCCTACAGCCAGGTAACTATAAAATTGGGCCCGCTGGTGGAAGCGTAGGACTATCGGCGGGTGCTGGCTGGTCAGTTTCAATTATTGGCAATATTTATCAGCTTTTCAAATCAGCTCTGGATAATGTAAATAAAGAAACGGCAATGAGCCTGGCATTTGAAAATGCTTATCATGTGACAAACGAGGGGACACTCAAGAAATTCGCCAATAGCCCTGTAAAGGATATGTACCAAGACTATATAGATAAATGTCAAGGTGCGCTGTCTGCTACGGCTGGTAGCACCCCAGATACCCGGCTCGTAGGACAATCAGTTGGTCTCTACGGTTCAACAATGATAAACCCTGTTGAAGTGAGTCAACTTAGCAAGGAGCAGTATGAAGAAATGGAGGCTGGCAACAAGGTTGGAAGTGCATCGCCGATGAACGTTCTTGGCCTTGGGTTATCAATCAATTCATGGAGAAGGTATTTCGCAGACAGCGAGGTAGCCGATAAGGTGGACGCCGGCAGAACCGCACTACTCAATATACCTGAAGATCAGAATCCGTTCCGAGGCAATAATGTCAAACCCGGGGGCTATCTTTTACCTTCAAAAGAGTATTGGGTAAGACAGTATTTCCCATCCAAAGCAAATGAAGGCGCCTCGGAGTTCGATAAAACTACTGACAATGCCGATAGCTCAATGTATAGCAACCCACAGCTAACTGAGGGCTCATCGGTCGCCGCGGGACAAGAAGTTAGGTTCTACCCTAAAAACTGCCTCCAAATGTATGGCATGGTGACAAAGGCCGTTCAGAATTGGACTGATGCAATCAGAGAAGAGGTTCCAATGGCTCAAAGATCCTCATATATGAGAGATCAGACTGAAGCCCAGACCCTCATGATCAAAAACATAAACAATATGATTGAGCAGCGAGATAAGTTTTCAGATAGTTCGCTTCCTATTATTGGCTCTGAACGCCGTAATGGTCAGGACATGAACTGGGGGATCAGCGATGCAGCTGACAGCATAATGACCAAGATCCAGGACGTCGGCAAAGCATTTAAAGAATGGATGCTTACCTTCAAGGTACCTGCAATGATCAATGGCTGCGCCATGCTCGCAGGGATGATGGTTGTGCTCTTCCCGGTGATATGTGTATTTGCGGTTTTTGTTAATCCGAGCATTCTGATTAGCTTTGTTAAAATTCTTAGCTTTGCTTTCATGATCCCATTCGTCAACAACCTTTGTTTAACAATGGCTGCTACATTGCTTGCAATGAATGGGGAGCTGATGACAGGGCTAACTTCGGGCAACATTTATGAGAACTATCCCCTGCTCATTTCAGCAGGCTCTGCACAATATATTATCTTCATGGCTTTGACTGCTGTAGAGATAGTTATTGCTAAAATGCTGATTTGGGATGATGTCAAAGGTCTTTCAGGATTTAACCCAGCCGGCGCAGCTTCTGGAATGGCCGCAACCGGTGGTGCTGTGATTGGTGCAGCAGTCAAACTCGGCAGTGCTGCATTGAGTCTCGTTGGTGGACCGGCCAAGCTTGCTGGCGCCCTCGGGCGAGTTGTCTCGGGAGCAGGTTCGGCAGCTAACGGTGCAGCAGGCGCAACAACTGGGGCTTACCGAGCTACAAATATTGTCCAATCGCTCCCGAAAGCTTCTGCTGGATCAGCCTCCCAAGCCAGCAAAAGGCTCGCTAAGCCAAGCTCACCGCCTCCAAAACCTAATCTCCCCGCGTTGCCGCCCCCGACCCCACCGGGTCCAGATACTCCAAAGGGGCCAAACAAGCCCTAATCAAAGCCCGCGCGAGCGGGCTTTTCTTTGCCCGAGCCGTTCACGTTTGGTACTGATCAAGGAAGCCCTTCATAATCCCATCCCATTAAACCTGCGCTGAGACTTGGAATCCTGGGCTGACCTGTTAAAACAGTTCGTGTCCAGATCACGGAGATGAATTATGAAAAAATTAATGGTTGTGGCACTGATTGCAGTGGCGATCGCAGGTTGCGGGGACTCATCGAATCCGACCTCCACGAAATGGATCGGCGGAAGCGTCGTCGACCAACCAGAATTCCGGTTGCCAGGCTCGACCTTCGGTTTGAAGAGCGTACAGGATTCCAACGCTCAATCCGGACAAGCTTGGTTTTTCGAGAAAGCCAATTGGAAACCGAAGGGTTGGTCACTGTGGGTCGCTTCCAACGTGTATTCGGACTACAAGGCGCCGAAAAATGATTTGAGCATGCTGCAACATGGGTTTGCTCGAGCAGATTCGGCAGCCGAGCGGTCTAAGAAGGAAAGCTTTTTTATCGGTGGGGTGAGCAAGTGGCTCAAGGAAAATCACGTAGACGTTGAGCTCAACTTCCTGGGCTACGATGGTCTCCCGCAATCCCTGATGCAGAGCAACGATGCATACAGAGGTTTTTGGTTGACCTGGAACAACGAGCCCTGTGAAAAAGCTTTTCGTATGTGCGTGGACAATTACTTTGTCTCGCCTGTATCCCGCCTGTCTGGAGGTGAGCGCTTGGGCTACAAGGACTGGATCAAGCCATACCTGAACCTTGGGGAAGGCGACACGGCTGTAGGCCGCAAGTTTGTGATCGATTCGTGGGGCGGGATGGAAGACGAAAAAAGTCCCTTTTATGACATCTGGCCTACTATGGTCTTCCTAGTGAATCCTGAAGGTGTTGTTACACGTGCCTGGCTTCCTCAAAAAAATGACGCGGCCACGGTTCAGCGCGTTCAGGCTGCCATTGTTGCTGATGTTGGTGGGCCTTACGCCAAGGTGGCCGTCAGTGAGAAAGCGGACTCAGCACGACCACCAACCCAAGGCTACTATGGACAGCACTACATCGAGACCGGCGTGGGCAAGGTCCTAGAAACCTTCCAAGAGATTATGAACTCGAAATGATAGGCGCAGTGATTTTCACGGTTAATGACAATGTGTATCCCTCTTACTGCCTAGACTCACTTGGGAATTTGATTCGCTGTGACGAATCTGGACCAGAGCTGGGTCTGGTCCCATTCGGCGTTCAACTAGTTTCCACCGCTGACGAGTTAGTGAATCCTTTTCCATGGACAATCACAATAGGTGCCGTGCTTGAACGTCTGACCTTTGTAGCGCGCATCCATGGTGAAGTTAAACGCGCGTACCGAGATTTCGAATTGGTCTCGGCCACAGCCCCCTTCGTACCACACATACCTGTCTCAGAGGGCGAAGATGTTGTGATCCAGGCTATCGACTTGCTGCCAAGTCTTTCAGCTGCTGACGCAGTGGCGGTCCGTGAGCAACTAGCTGCAAACGGGATTTTCGAAATTCCGTTTATCTCGAATTTCGATGCTGGATTCCATGAGGCAGCAGGCGCTGGGCTGAGCGTTCCGCCTATTGAGTATGTGACAGCTGGTTGGATGTCGAGCATGAAGGTATACCGTAAAGCTCTAGTTCGATCTGCCTAATTTGCCCCGATCCAGACCGTGCCACCACCTAGAAATCAAAATATGTTGATCCAGATTCGGAGCAAGAAAGAGATGCAAACCTATAACGTTGATGTCGGCTATCTTCAGGAGGCGGACGCATTCGATGTCAACCATCTGCTGCCTAACTGGCTCCCAAGTGCGAATATCTTTCTCGCGCGCTCGGCTTCACAGGCGAAGGTCGGTGTATTCGGGTCGCTGTCGCAGCTGGACTTCAATCTCTGGCTTTCAGATCTCGCACTGAGCCTTCCCGAGCATACAGGCGTTTCTCTTGATCTCGTTCTGTCCGAATCTCAGGGTGTGGCTCACGTTAACTACAGCCTGGTTGACCGTATCCCCAACATAGACCCCCCTATCGAAGCTGATAATCCAGGCTTTCTCAACTATGCGCTGACCTGGTTCAGATCTCGGCGTCCGAATGTTCGAATCTATGCAACTGAAGGTCTATTTTGGGTGGAAGGGTTTTGATGATGTCTACTGCAGCAGCTCCAATTCACACTATGGTGACCACCCTGCTCAACAACTTTGTAGAGGGCGTGACCGTTTTATCGGTCACCCAGGAGGCGGTCAAGGTTCTCCCCCATACTCAAGCATTACCACCACTTCTCACATGCGACGGTACACCGCGACAGTTGGCCCGTGTTCTTGATTGTTTCGTTCGTTGGGATGGCGAGGTGAGAGTTGCAGCCCTCCTGGACGAAGGGCTGCTGGACGTATGGGTTATCTAGGAGAAATCCATAGGTGGCAAATCAGCCAATGGATCATCCACTTCCACCTGAATTACCAACGCTTCAACCGGTGGCTTCGTTCCAGTTGTGAAGTTGCCCGGAGCAGGTTCAATGCTGGCCTGATCTACGCTGGACACGACCATAGCAACTGGTCTCGCCACAACCTCCCTTTCGATTTCTGCACTTACACCCATCTTCGTGTTGGCCAGGTCGGTCGATGATCCGTCTGTGACCTTTCTACCGAGCAGCGCCTCATTCAGAGCATCGTTAACCTTACCCGGATCAGCTTGCCTAAATAGTTGATGACGGTTCAGTAAGTTGATGATCGCTTGCCCCTTGACCCCCCTCGGAAGTGCCCGATACAACGCATATAACTTCGGATACTTCTCTGCCGACAGTGTAAATTTTACGTTCTGAAATTCACCGCCGTCGGCTACGTTGTAGTCGGCCTCAGAAATGGGGCAAAAGCTCAAGCACGCTTCTGACATAGCCAGCACAACCTGATTACCAGCTTGTCGGGGGTATTTTGCTAGGACCTCGACAAGGGCTTCATGCATCTCTGGATAAAGCCTTTCCCGGATCACAACGCTCTGGGTCTCAGCCACGCTGAGCTACCTTCATCCGGGCCTGCTCCTTGAAGTTCTGCGTTACGTAAAAACGATGATAGCCACGCACGATCGAGTTCTCAGGATCCTTGGCCATGTAGATCACCGTGTTGATATACGTTTGGAGGAGTTTCCTCCCCAGAACAATTGCACCACCACCAGCCACCACCATACCGGCCATGAAGTCAGTCTTCCCCCAGACGGTGTTGATACACCGTACGACCACGTCATCTGCGAACTCTTGCCGTGCAGGTAGGCTGATGGGATCAATATCGATCCTGGATCCGCGCCACGGGATGAAGCCTTTCCTCAGCCAGGTATCCATCGTGTACTCAGTAGTCTGAGCGTCGAGAGAGAAATCCTTAGGCAGTCGGGACTTTGCCGGCAGGATAGTATTTAGTGCATCCACCTGCTTTAGCTGTGTAAACAGTTTCTTGTGGATGTCAGAAACCCCGCTAGATTCACCCCAACGTAGCTTATCGTCAGAACTCACCTTGCCGTCGACGAATTGTCCGGCATCTGTGGTGCCCTGGCCGATATCAATAATTCCAAGTTTCCCCTCCATCACAACACGGGGATCAATGACTTTCCCTTCCGGATCCAACAGTTCAGGGTCGAACCATGGGCCAACGTATTGTGGTAGCACATTGACGCTTGCTGGTTGGTAACCTTCTTCGATAGCCCATTTTTTGAGATCGGAGGCAAACTCGTTGCGGCGAAGCTTGAAAAACTCAGTCGGCAGCCCCGTCACGATGATCGGATTTTTCTGACCAACCTCTTTCAAGACCTTGAGGAACAGAACCTTAATGCTTTCTGAACTGTAATAGCTCGAGTCAGTGCTACGGGGGGCAGCACCATCTTCCCGGCAGTCATCGCCGATGTAGAAAGATCCGAACTTTGTCTTGAAAGACTCACGGGTGAAGCCACCACCCAGGCCTTGGTTCGATTGAGCAGGTGCAACAAGTGACGCAAAAGACCCTCGAATTTCGCCAGCACCTGCGATGTAACTGGTGGTGCCGTTACCAAGGTCGATCGCAATCAGCTGTTCGATAGAATGAGACATTATTTTTCCTTCTACTCAGAGTAGCGCTCGGATAAGGACTCTCAACGAGCCCCACTCTTCCAGAATCGCCACCATATTTTTTTGGTGTCTGTTGATGCTTCCCGAATGCTTGCCTAGATGACAGTGAGAAATCAGCTCGGCTGTCAGCCATGGCGTTGGCTTTCGGCTTGGTCTAGTTGATATGACAGCAGACAAATCGGCCTCAGTTGGAGGGCGACCCAGTGAGAGCGCAAGACGCTCTCGTACCTTCTGCTGGTTTAGCCTTTGCTTGTAGCTGCTGACATCTCGGCTACTTCGCTTACCTGTCCGGCGGTCGAAGTATTCAACCACCCTGTATCGCGGCTCCGCAGGGGACAGCGGATCGAGAGCAGGGCATTCACGCCTGCAAATGATCGACCTGAATCTTACCGGTTGTCGCGCTTCATTGAACTCAAAAGCTAGCTGATTTAATTCACTATCCAACTCAAGGTACTTCTCGATCAAACCGGCAGCCTTAGCGCTTCGGGTCTCGCAGGACACTGCCAATGCCGAGATCCACTCATCTAGCCCGGAAGCCTTTGATTTCGGAACAAGGATCCCGAGATCATTACCAGGAAATGCATTCACCCAACGTACCGCTCGCCTCGCTGCATTGAGGAACAATTCAAGGTCTCTGGAAAACGATTTAGTCCTTTTGGCACCGAGGATCGGAGTCATGTGAGCAAGACGTGCCTCCACTGTCCTCAATGAAACGCGGTGGAAATCGCCATCTTTCTTTGTTCCCTTCGACAGGTACACCTCTACACACGAAACCCGCCCAACCTTCTCGCTTGCTCGCCACATCCACATTAATGACCAGCCATCCTGAGAGCGTCTCTGTGCCCAGCCTCCTTCGTAGGACCTAACCTTGTCAGCAAGTTGCTGAAGTGTAGTTTGGACAAAAGCCATCTGGTCGACGATCCCCATCAAGAGGTGCTCTCGCCTCTCTGTCATCTCGGCGAGCTTTTGAAGGAACGGACCTGCCAGCTCAACATCACGAACATTTCTACGCACAGATCAACCTCAAAACTGTGGTTATTGCTGTTTACGACCAATACGGTGTCTTAGAGAGCACTGCAAAATCCCTTTAGGCACTCGTAGCGCACCTCCAAAGCCCGGCAGCACCTTCTGACACACCTAAGCAACACTACTGACTGCCCACTGATGCCCCAATCACATAGGTATAAGCATTCGAACGCAAACGTCATACGCCCTCGTAACGCCTGACTAAAACCCACTGGCACACGACAATTATCCCCTTATTGCCCAGCAACGCACCTCAAAAGCACCATACGAAATCCATTAGTCAATTCCGGTTGTTTTTGGACTCATTTAGTGTCGGAATGCACATTACGGATATGCCGATGGTGCTCCCGGCCGGCTGCATCCGACAACATAGAGTAGGCGGGAAATTAGTTAAATCCCCGTCTAATGTAATAATACGGGCCCTTCTGCGATTCTGATAAATCCGATTCTATTTCAACGGGTTATCACAAATGTTCGAAAATGAGTTCTTGAATGCCAAAACGCTCTAGCCAAAAGCACCACGCTCCACAACCAACTGATCAGCTGAGGGGGTCTGAGGTCAGCTCAATCCTCGGAATCCACCGCAACACACTCCAACGCATGGTTGCTCTAAAAACTCTTGAACATGACGGAGAGACAGGGGGTGGTCGGCGGTATTGGCTTAGGTCCTCTGTTGATGCTTACCGCCTCGGAACTCTGACGACTGCAACTGTGTGGTACATCCAAAGCAGTCTTCTACAGGAGCTCGTGGTTAAGGTTCAGGCAGGTCACCGAATCCTCGGTCAGACGGCAGCTAGCATTCCGCTTGCCGCGACGAGCCGAGCTGGATGCCTATCTCTGCTTCTTACGTTCATTGAGAAAAGCGAACCTCATGCCATTGCGCTTCCCGCAAATGCTGCCGGCCTACCAACTGCAGCAGTAATCACTGAGATATGTCGCACTCACGGCGTGCCCGTCATTTTGTTCCCTTGTTAGGCGGCAGCACTTCGATTGCAAGCAAGAGGTTTGGAGAACAACGATCCCATAAGAGGCGGGGGGCGCACTCAAGGGGTCTTAACTGATTGGGTCGATGGGGTGCACATCATTGCTACTGGTGGTTACAGCCCTGCTTTTCTCGCTGGAGAGCCCGTGATCATTGCTAAGGGCTGTAACGGTAAAGACATGAGCATCGTGCATTGCCTGAACTCCCTGAAGACAGGGGAGGCAAAACGCTTTCTTTGCCGCCAGGGTAGGGCCGGGCGTTGGAATACCCTTGAGCGCGTTTACGACCTTACGTACCAAGGTAGACCCAGCCGGCCTGCGGCACTCCTCCGTTCCCAGCAGACAAAAGATGTCAGTGATGCTCTACACGATGGAAAATCGCATCAGCCAAGAATGACCTTAGCTCGCCAACCGACACCTCATAGAGTCAGTACCAGACAGCCAGGTTTCATCATCACAACGCTCACACTAGGTGATGCATGGGTCTTTAGCTTTTAGCTCGCGCTCGGCGAAAGAAGGCCCATTTCACGAATGACCTAATAGGGCAACCTGTTCAGCGGCTGTGACCATCTACCGATCACTCAGTATCAGCCACCATAAGATTTGGCTCATGGCATAGGCTGCGCCGTAGGGCTCGAGCCCTCCCCCATAACTAGATCGGTCTGCGACCCCTCAAAGAAGGCAGGCTGCGGCGCGCACTCAGTTGGTGTTAGGAATATTCGGGATTCGTCAGATCCGATTAGTGACAACCGTGACCTGCAAGAAAGATCCAGCAGCCCGTGACAAGCTCCAAACCCTCAAGCTGAGATCCCTGGCTATCCAGGTAGGCTATTAAGTTCGGAAATCGGAACACACTAGAGAGGCAACTCAAGCACCTTGAGCCGATACGGCCACTCTCGGACTACTCGCACCCACCAAATGGCCAGAGACAGCCGAGCCGGTGTCGGTATAAGTCCCCGCAGCCCACGTCACTTGTTTGCGCTGTGGAATCAGGCCGCCGGCTGATATCGGAGCCGCTAGTGAAGAACGGCACCTTTGGGACATGGCTTCATCGGGAGGAGCGTATCGCTGTCACCACTTGCCTGATAAACATCAATCAACATTTGAACGAGTTCGCTCCCAGCACCAGCCTGGCCATTGAGGTGATGCGCTACCAGGTCCATCGAGTCGCGCGGATCGGGCCCACTCCAAACAATCTGAGCACTGACCTGGCCGCCTTCGATATAGAAGAAGCTAACGAGAACAGTATCAATGCCCTCTTTGATAGCTGCCCAGCCATGCAGTCGATTCTGCAAAGCAAATCCCGCTTGACGAGCCGAGCTAATGGCTTGGTGATACGCGTTGATCATGGTTACTCCTACAGGTGATGAGCGCACCTTAACGTCACGTTCGTGAATTCCAAGAGCAGCGACGAACGGTAGTACATTGCCACCATTGAGCATCTTGTGGCCATTGGTGTGCCATCAACGCCGGGTTTCAGGCGTCAACTTCCTTACGGGACAGGGTCTGTAGCGATTTACAAGCTGAACGTCATTGCACACAGTTGGGTACCTGATGTCTCACTTTTCCTCCAGCTCAACGCTTTTGACTGAAAAATCACGCCCTTTTTAGAGTTGCCTGTCCCATCCGCGCCCAATAGAATCGCGCTCAATTACTTCGGTACACACCTACGGGGCGTCCGAGGAGCCAAGCGGTTGAGCATTGCTCACCGTATGTAGAAGGGGGTCGGTGGCTGTCGTGGCTACCGGACAAAGCAAATTCCAGGGGACTGGATTTGCGCTTAGGAGCCGATCGTATGATCGGAGGAGGGAGGCATGCGCCTCGTTAGGAGCAACTGGCTCGCCGGGCTTACCAGCGACCAGTTCTTAAGTCTTGACCCGTGGGAGTTCGTCATTCATGTCGAATCCCAACAACAGTGGGTAGCTGAAATCCGCTCGAAGCTTTCTGTTCGTCTAACGGACGAGGAGCTTCTTCAGATTCTGTACCCGGGCATCTATGACGCCACAAAGAGCGCCATCAGAAACTACGCTGCCGGCTCCCCTGACGGACGCGGGTTGTGCTTGATCGGCTACGCCCTCTCTTACATACGTAAGTACGGTTATGCCCGCGTCATCGATGAGGTTCCAGGTTCTGGCGCATTCAACTTTGCGGATCTCGACGGCTTAGACTATGCGCCGCGCGCTCATGGTCTAGAACCTGATTACCTCAACACTGCGTCCAACTACACTGACAGCCTGTCGGCACTACCCCAGTTCCTGTCCGACGGCATCGTGCTCAGTGATGAAGGACTGCAGAAGCGCCATGCTCACGTTGAGACGCTGCGCAGGTTTCTGACACATCGTGAACACCAGATCCTCCGCCTGGCTGTTCTTGAGCAACATTGCTCCGTAGACATGAGCTCGATGCTTGGGCTTAGTGAAAAGCAGGTATGGAAGGTACGTCGCCAACTCAAGGTCAAACTCGGTGAAATAGCGATTGACCAGGGCATCTGCCCTCGCGTCGTCGCAAGCCTGAGAGGGAAAGAGACGGCGGCGGCCGGCGAATGAAGCAATCAATCACAGACTTCATCAAAGACGCCGTATACCCGAAGCTAGATGCAGTGGATCGTGGCCTTCTTAATCACCTGCACCCCAAAAAGCTATCAGCCAATGGCTCCTATGTCCTCGACTGTCCAGCCTGTGGTAAAGACCGCGCTTTCTACTACCCATTCAGGTCCGGGATTCAGTGCAATCGTAAGGACAACTGCCCAAGCCCATACACGCCTTTGTGGGACGCCCTCGCCCAGAACGGCATGAGCAACGGCGATATCGTCAAAACCCTTTGTGAGTCCGCAGGTGTTGAACCCCCTGACAACCGGGACAACGAAGCCAAGCAGCAGTCACGCGCAGCCAATGGTGGTCGCCCTCCCCTCACGACGGGCCAGGCAATCATTCTGGTGACTCAGCAACTGGCTCAACGCAACAAGGGGATTCTTGACGAATTCCAGCAATCCCGAGGGTATACAAACGAGGTCATGGCTACGCTGCGCCTCGGCGTATTCACTAACAATGATGAAGTGCTTTCGCTTCTTCAGGCTCACGGTGTTACCCGGGAGCAAGCCCGTTCTATTGGGATCGTCAGCTTTGAGGATGAAACCCCTTCATCTGTCTGGTCGGGGATGGAAGGTCGAGTTATCGGTTACTGGCCTCACCCAGACGGCGAGGCCCGTATCTGGGGCAGGATCCCATCAGGACAAGGTGAAGCCAGGTCTAATCCGAAATACCGTTTTTCACCAAAATCGTCCAAAGATATCCCTTACCTTTTCAAGCAGCGGCAGAAGTCCATCCTGGTTTGCGTGGAAGGGACGTTGGATGCTTGGGCTCTGCAGCTCATCAAGGTTTGGGGATGCGCCATTGGGCAAGCATCAATTAACTCAGCCCAGGCCGCATACCTAGCCAGCCAAGGAATTACAGAGGCCGCTCATATGGTCGATGGCGATCATGCCGGCTATGAAGGTGCACTATCGTCGATCCGTGAGGCTGAAGCCGTTGGCATAACCTTGAGCATCATAGCGCTTGGCCGTGGCATGGATGATGCCGATGCCATGCGAACAGCTGGTCGTGAAGACGCACTCAAAGCCCTGATCAACTCAAGGATGAATGCAGGTGAGTATATGGCCAGATATTGTGCCTCTTTACTCGACCAGCCCCTTCCTGACCTACGGCGCGTAGCCAAGATACGAGCCATTGCCAATGGGCTTACCACTGCCTCCAAGCGTAAATGGCTGGATTTCAGCCAGAGCCTAGGCATCGCCGCCGATGAAGAATCTGATGCCCTACGGGCACTGAGCCATCTGGTCTCGGGTGGTCTCACTTTTGAAGAAGCCTCTGGTGTTATTCGCCGCAGGACCGGATACCAAATCACCATCACCAAGGATGCCGCTCATGGCTGAGTCGAGCTCACAGGGGTCGTCATCCGGCCCGATAGTGAAATCTCTCAAGATCGTGCTCTTTGTCTTTCTCGTTATCTTCGTTGCGAAGATATACCTGAGAGCTCCTGAGTATCGATACGTCGAGGTTTGTTACTTCCCGCAAAAAATATTCCAACTCGCTTGGATTGATGCTTGGGGTTTGTTCGTCCCTGACGACAGCGCCAGCTACCTGAGTCACGCAAGTGACGTCAGCGACTTTTTTCGCTCATGCACCCAACAAGCTGCTGGTTGGGAATGGCTGAGATCAATTGGCACTCACCAGTAAGGTAACCCCATGGCTAACGAAACTACCCAAGTCCGCAACACCGCGCCTCAACTTCCAGAGCGCACCCTACGCATTGACGGCGAGCGTACCGCGGCGATGTACACCCTGGCGATCCGTGTTGCACGGCTCGACTCGCGTTTTCGTGAGCTTGCAGGCAACCCCTCCGTGGAAGGTCGCAAGCAATATCGTTCGGGCAACGAAGGCTTTGCTCGGGCGCTCGGTGAGTTCGAAGACGCTCTCATGCAGATCGAGAAGGACGTGGATATGAATTCACGCCGCAGCGGTCGCCAGAGTAAAGGGCAGCCACAACGACGCGAGCCTCAGGCGCGCCCACAGACTGCTCCACAAAAGAATTCAGCTGCGCCGGCGGCCACTACTACGCCCACAGCCGAATCTAAGCCTGCGCAAGGTCCCAAGCCTGAGGCTAATGGTTCGACTGCCCCTGCCGGCGAAGCACCCAAAACCCAGGCCAAACAACCGCAGAAGCCAACTCAAAAACCTGCTCAGCAGAATGGTCAGCCACCTAAAGGCCAGCAAGCAAAACCGCAGGCCAAAAACCCGCAGCAGCAGGCTAAGCAAAAGCCTGATGTAGCAACCGTCACCTTATAAGGGAGCTGGACAATGAGCAGCTGGAACAATATTAAAGACGCGAGCCGGATGCTTCCGGCCTGGTTCACCCCATTTGTTCTTGCGGGGGCAACAATTGGTTTGTACGTGATTGCCCGCTACATGACTGCGGAAAAGCCTGACGAACTGGTTGGTTTCGCAACAATGTCTGCCATTGTCCTGTCGCTTCTTGTCGGGTTTGTATTCATGGTAAGTGCCATCGCAAAAGCGAAAGCTGGCAATGTCGTGTCAGCGATCGGCGAAGGCTTTCAACGTGGCCTAACATTCGTATGGGTCACTTCGGCCGTTTGCCTCTGCGTTTACGTCTGTGCCACCCCGGCATACCGCTTGGTCACACAGAACATTTTCTATACCGTCACTACCATCGGAGTTGCTTGCCTTCTTGGTGTCGGTTACTGGGCATCAGGACTTCGGCCAAAGGCCCAGGCTCATCAAGATCAACTTGGTGGCGCAATGAGCAGCGCAGTCGCTCTACCACTTTCATTTGCCCCAACACCAGAGCAACGGCCGGCATTTCAGGTGACAATGGCAGACCAAACCCGGCTCATGATTCATCAAGCGGCTCGGATCATTGCCTACAAAGGCAGTAACTGCTTGATTGCAGACTCATTCAGCGCTCACCTTGACATCAACACTCGGACTGCAAAGATCTTCACAGATCTTAACCTCCTCTCTACTTCAGACATGGTTTTCTGGCGAATGCACATGCTGATGATCGGCAGTGCCGCAGAACAGCGCATCATGAATACGTCTTCTGACGCAGCGCTTGATGATCTTCAGAATTTCGACGAGCTTTGTCTGCGCTACCTGCAAATGACAAACAAGGGGAATTTCTTCAAACCAGTGTCGGACCACGAAGTAGTGATGAAGGCTAACCGTTTGAATCTGTTGCGGGGGAACGTATCGCAACGTTGCCACGCAGCAGTGGTACAGAACGAGCGCCTCATCCTTGAGCTGGTCAAACTGATGCGTGGCCGCCCTACCCTGATGTACATGGACCTCAAGCACATTCTTGATCGCGTTGAAATGCCTGCAGACTTCCCTTCTGCTGAGTTCGACTCGAACGAAGCAATGGAGCGCGTGCTGATGCAGCTTACCTTCGACGAGCCAGATGACATCCAGGGCATAACAGAGCACAGCGACATTTCAGAGGGTAATTTCTCTGAACCTGTGAAGGACAATGTCCATCACTTCGCCCCCCCGGCCGAGAAAACCTTTCGAGCCTGATCTCAGTAAATTAAAAGCCCCAGATGCTGGGGCTTTTTTATATCCGCAGATCGGAACTGGTTAGTCAGCAGCCTCTACACGGTTTCGACCGCCATGCTTTGCCTTGTACAACGCGTGGTCTGCAGCCTTCATTGAAACCGCTGCGGACCCATCCAGCAGAGCCACGCCGGCGCTGAAGGTGCAGGCAAACCATTTCCCACTTTCACCCTGATCCTGCAGGCCGGTTTCAAACTGAAGATTGCTGAAGAGTTCGCGAATTCTGTCGATTACATTCCTGGCATCTGACATCGGTGCGCCAACCATCAGCACGGCGAACTCCTCGCCCCCCATCCTGCCTATGAAATCGGTGGAGCGAAGGTTGTCTGATAGCACCTCAGCAAGCCCAACAAGCACCTTGTCACCTACAGGATGACCAAACGTATCGTTTACCTGCTTGAAGTGATCAATGTCGATCATCACCATGGTGTTGGGCACGCTGCCTGAAGCACTGACACGTGATGCTGATGCCATCAACTGCCCGTGGTTCAGAAGCCCTGTGAGAGGGTCGCGCCGCATTCGCGAGTCAAACGCCTTAGACCTCGATATGAGCGCCTTGAGGGCTTTGATGAAGGCTCCCCGCTTCAATGGTTTCTGGACAAAAGCGTCTGCCCCCTTCGAAAGCGCGATCAGCTGGGTTTCTGTGTTCCGCTCACTGCTCAGAAAAATGATAGGCATCACTGCATCGCTATCTTGGCGAATAACACTGGCAACTTGGGCGCCATTGGCTCCCGGCATATGGAAGTCAGTTACGACCACGTCAGGCCTGAAGTCCTCAATAGCCTTCAAAACCCCAGCTGGAGAAAGGATATGGAGTACCTCAATCCCTTCCTCACGCATGAATTTAATTGCCGGGTATGCATCCGTTTTGGAGTCATCGAGCAGCAAAACCTTGTACCCATTGATCTGCGAGTCTCTGGCTCTGCTACGGATCAGCGATCGAAGCGTTTTGACGTCGGCCTCAACCCCTAGTAACCGCACTACACCAAAGGTCGCGGCAACCAAGCGCTGCTCGAATGTCATTGGTGTATCTTCTGCAATGACCACCAGCAAATCACTGTCATGATGAGCAGCCAGAGCTTCGAGCGCACGACATGCTTCTGGGTGGTCCACAACAGCGCTACCCACGAGCACCAAACCTGAGGTCGGCATTCGTTCCCTCAGGTCGGCTACAAGATCCGAGCTGGAATCCAGACTGAGTGACAGGATCTTAAGCCCCATAGAGCTTAAGCCTGAGGCAAAGAATGCTCCACGGTTTCCGAACCCGGGGATGTAGATGGCTGATGGTCCTTGATCACTGGCTCGTGCGTCGCTTTCCCGCCGGCTTGCCGCCTGTAGCGTGTCCATCTGCAGATCAATTCCTTCTAATAATCTTGCTGTCAGTGATTGGTTGCTGCTGATGAGGGATGAAAGCGAACCGAGCTCCGTCGCGAATTCCCCGGATAGGGAACTGATGGTGCTTGATCGAACCTTGGCAACTACGGCTTTGAAGGCTTCAAGGGTGTACTCGCTTGGCCTTGGCAAGACCTGTGAGCGCCAAGCTGACTGCAGGACCCGGTTGATGGTTTCGTGATTCATAAGCAGGGGCCTCCACTAGTAATAGTGGCCATCTAGTGCCCCATATTTGCAGGTTCCAACTAAAATATTTGCCTTCCGGCCTGAGGCAGCGAGCCATTCAGACCTGCGCCCGTGGACGAATGTCGGGAAGGCTAAAACCTGAAGGTTCGCAATGTGGTGGTGGTGGCACAGTCCGGCACTAGCGAGGATGGGTCACCGACAGATGGAGTAACCATGGACACGACATTAATAGCCGCGCTCACCAACCGTGGCGCTATGCCATTTGCGAGAAAAGTCGCCCGCGATATGCGACAGGGTGCAAGCTTAGACGACGCCATTGCGTCCCGAAGCGTCCCAGCAGGGGTATTGGTGGATGTCCGATTGATCATGTTTGCCGTCCAGGCTGGATGGTTTGAGGTTCCCGCGGGCCCAGACCTGACTTTCAGCAAGGCCCAACACAGCAGGCTCACAGCCCTCAGCAGCAGAGCCCCGTGGCTTGGTGAGCTAGTCGATGAGGCGGCAGCATTCGAGGCAATGCGTGCAGACCGAGCTCATGGTCGGGCGCGCGCATTCGGTGCCAAGGCATTACCGAACTTCCATTCATCCGCCACAGCGGCGATGACCCGCCTCTCGAGACTCCCACGAGATCATGTAGCAGGTGAAATCACACTCGAGCTCTGGGTCCAAATCCTTTTAGATACCCAGTCCGTGGCTAAATACATCAGGGCACAGATGGATTGCTTCCGTCCAGCCTGGATGTGGGAGTCGGCTTATTCCCTAACAGAGCAAATCGAACGGCTTCGTGAGCACGACTGCATGCATCTCTTGCTCGACTACGTGTCTGCAACGAGGAATCGGTACATCGACAGCTTTGAGCGCAAGCTGCTTGAGGACGTTCAGTATCGTGGTATGAACCCTTCGGAGTACGAGCAGTGCTGGGCGGCTGAGGAGATGCGAAGGGTCAATGAGCAGCAAGCCCACTGGAAGGAGGTGTTTGGTCTCGTTAGGCGTCTCGCAGCTGTCCTTGATGGTGTGAAGACCTACCACCAGGGCACGCTAACAAAAAGGCTCAGGAAGGAATCGAATGGCGCATTCCGGCTCCAACGTTCAGATCTGGATAGAGAGGCCCTCGTCGTAGAGGTCAAGCTCAACTACTGTGTCGGGCAAAGCGCAAACCTTCAGACCGGCTTTGAATTAGTGAATTACTGCCTAGCGCTGGCGGACGAGATAGAGGTGGAACCCCCGACCTTCTCTGGCTACCTGTCTGCATGCGATAGGGCCAAGGCCCGCGTGGCAAACCTGGTAACGCCACCACTCGACACAGCGTGCTCCACCCGTCGGCCACCAGACGACTTTGACGAAGCTGCTGCCTAACTACCCGAGCCGCTCTAAGAAGCGGCTTTATCATGTCAAGGCTCGCATTCATTCCCTCGGTCTGGGTAGGTGTCTTGCCTTGAGTTTGGACGGGGTGCAGATCCTGAGCTCGGGTCTAGCCTGCCTTTGAGGCTCCCCATCCACACTGAGACACTAGGGTTTCTTGAGGATGATGAATTTCCAGTCACCAGGTGCTTCTGGCACTGGGATACAGGGTTGACCATGGAAATCATCAACCTCTCAAGGTCAATTCAGATGTCTCTACACGACACCATCCACACCACCCTCCGCTCAACCGGCTACGTCACCAATGGCCAGGCCAGCGACCTCGCAGAATCGGTTGAGAACCTCATCTACTTGCGCGAGGCTCAACTCAACAGGCAGATCGAAGCCTTGAAGGCTCAGCTTGATAGCCTGCACGCCCTGATTTCAACTGCACAGGAAGGCACGGACAAGATGAACGCCGAGGCGTACAACGCCCGAGCGGTAGCGATATTCAAAGCCATCTCAGCGCCCGGCCTGCTTCTGCCCGTAGACGTGGAATCCTTGGCAGCTGCGGGGCCTAAGACAGGTCGTGTGGTTATCGACTGTACCGGCCCAATTACCATCAGCGATGCCTACTCCGATCACCCCTTGGATATCGTAGTGATCGTTCGGCCCCTCAGCCAGGAAAGCGATGCTAAGAAGCATGATTACCTCGAGCGCTACTGCCACGGCGTGGGCAAAGAGGATGCTATTGCGGATGCGTTTGAGGAGGCAGAGGCCGCCATCTAGGTTGGAGAGAATTTCCAATCAGGGGTGGTTCTGGCACACCAGCATCGCCCCCAACATGGTCCCCATCAACTGATCGCCAACTAGGTTACGAACATGCCCGAAGCCAATTCCCCTCAAGCCATCAAGTTCACCAGCTTTTCCGTAGCCCCATGCATTCGGGTTAACTACGACAATGATGTGGTCTACCGCACCATCCACCCGCAGCAGGAGCCGTCCGCGCTTGCATCTGTGGCCTCGCTCAACTGCTTTGATGACCACGAGATGGGGCTGACCCTCGTGAGCGTTGAGGCTGAAGGTGTGGATGGGCTAGTGGTCGCCCCGGAGGGCTCTGAGATCTACGACATCGCTCATGGAGCAGACCGCACCGAGATCAGCTTGTGCAGCGGGGAGTACGGGGGTCTGTACTGGCGCATCCTGGCATTTGTAAATGGCAGCACCAATCCCGAGGACGCATACCAGATGATGGTAGGTGACTGCGAGTCGACGGTGCGCTCGGCCTGTGCTGGCCTTCAAGGACTGGTATCCCTCCCCCAGGCTATCCGCATGCACAACGACAAGCTGGACGCTGATGAAAAATGCCCTGATGGTGATGACTACAACGATCTTCTGAAACTCGCCGGCGTTTAATGCCGCTACTTCCCCCGGCCCGGCACACACCGGGCCTTTTTGTTGGTCAGCGCTATCCCAGTGATAATGTGCCATAACGGTTACCAAACTGAGGCTTCCTACGTGCCCGATATCGACCCTGATGTTGCTTCGCTGAATGCGCGCCTACGTCTCTCCACCCTCGCCCCTCACCGGCTAACGCTCGCCCAGTTTCTTGAGCACGGAGACGCTTTGCCTGTTGTGGGCAATCCCCGCAGCTGGGAGGTCAGTCACGGTCGTTTTCTGACCTGGGCAGAGGCAGACAGTGCTGAAGCCGCGCTGAGGCAGATACACCGGCGTGAAGTGGAAAGCTCGCTGAACTGGAACAGCGCAGGAACAAGTGAGAGAGGCTATCTACCGTCGATGCCAACACAAGACGTACTGGACGACTACCCGGATCTGAAGGTGACCTTCGCAGAAATCCTGACTGGGGCGGTGAATCTGCCCGAGGGCCGATAACCGTCACTGGCAAAGTATGACTCACCCGCTTCTGGCACACCCTTCAGGGCATGACACTGGCTCTATCAACACAGAGCCGGGAGGCCATACCATGCAGAACGTCGAAACCAACACTCATGCTAATACCCAAGCAGCGGCCATCGCCCCTCACCTGCTTACTCAAGCTCAGTTCATCGCCACCGCCCAGGCAGTACCCCTGCTCAATCATGGGCGCAAGTGGGATGTGCGCATGGGGAACTACAACTCCTTCTCGGATGCTGACACAGCTCAGGCTGCGCTGATCGATGCCCACCACGGCGCCGTTAACAACGCCCTGTTCCTTAACGAGGCGGACGCACCAGAGATCCCAAACAAGCCGTCGGTACCCTCGGCCGAGGTTCTGGCCAGCTATCCGGACCTCATCGAGCAATACGCTGACGTGATTGCGTATTCTCAAGGCGAACGGAGCATCGCGCTGCCGGCGGTGAACAAAGCTGAATTCGATGCCGTACTGGCTGCCCTACGGCTGCTTGGTGCATCCATGACGGGTGGCCTTGTTCGCCCATGTGATGGCGACATCGGAGAAATCCTCACGGACAACGGCACCCACGAAGGCCTTACTGCCGAGGGTGTTGATGCACTCTGCGAACGTATTCAGTTCGACTCCTAACGGAGGGTAATCCCCCTATTTTCAGATCCACTCTCTTTCGCCCAGCACTGCTGGGCATTCACGCGCGTGATTGTTTCATCAGTCCTCTAACTCAGCGGTTTGAGGGTGCCCAATTGGGTGCCTGAGCAGGTGCAGTGATGGCAAAATGGCTCGCAACTGGGAAATTCACTTCAGATCTAGGATCTAGGATCGGCAATGGCAGCACCAAATGGATTCAAAGCAGGTGACATCGCGCATTCGCTCAAGTCAAAAGCTGAGCATGCCTTTGGCTTAGCAGTTACAGATCCATTCGCGATCAAGGAAATTGAGAATCACAGGGCAGACGTCACTTATACGGTCACCGCTTCGTATACAAGCGAACCCGAGAGCCGTCAGGTTCAGTACGCGTCCGGCCCGGCTTACAAACGTGAGTACATCGGTGAGGTCCTGGCGCAGCGCCACAAACAAATATTCAGTGATGCTACCTACACCCGCAACCTCATGCAGGGGCAACTAAAGGGCAATCCCAACCTGTACCGCAGCCCCGTCTCGAAGCATTTGATCCTTCGTGATGACTCATATTGCTACAGCGTGGAGGACTGCCGGGGTTGCGGCGGATCAGGCAAGAATGATTGCTCCACCTGTAACGGCACGATGTACCACACCTGCCGCGAATGTAATGGCCAGTGCCGGATGCATTGCACAAACTGCAGCGGCACCGGGAACACCTCACACAGTCGTTATTGCCCAGGATGCGGTGGCTCTGGTGCGAGAATGGGCGACCGCTGCAACCAGTGCTACGGTACCGGCAAATCAGGTAGTCCGTGCTATCGCTGCCACGCTACAGGCACCATGACCTGCAACGGGTGCAATGGCGGTGGCAGACAGAACTGCCGGCAATGCAACCTGGGCGAGGTTCAATGCAGCAGTTGCAGGGGCGCATGTCAGCTTACGTACGAATACAACCTGAACGTCTATGCCCAGACTAAGGTGTCATACGGCTGGAAAAATCTCACTGCGCCTTGGCTTGCGCCAGCCTTAAAGGAGATGATGAACGCACCCGAGTGCAGCACCATCTTCAGTGTCGACCGCTACGAGCTTGCCAATGAGAACCCGAACGTGTTCGTCGGTACCGGCCACGTCCTAGCTGCGCAAGCAAAGGTCGGATTCCAAGGCATGAGCGGCACCTGCCAGTTCATTGGCCCGACGCTGGTCCCGGTGTTCCTGGACAATATTCTCAGCGGGGGTTTCAAGACAGCATTGGAGGGTGTGAAGGATCATAAGAACCTCAAGGCGGTATTCCAAGCATCGAGCAGCAAGATCGCTCGCGAGCTAATCACCGAGCAAGCCAAAGGCAAAGATATCAATGATTGTTCGCCAGTTCGTAAGGGAATCATCACACCGAACGACGCAACGACGTTCTCCATGGCCCGCCACCTCTCCACGCTCCATATCATGACTACCTTCAAGCAGTTCCGCTGGAGCGCCGTATTTGGTTTGGCCAACTCGATGTTCGCGGTGCTCTTCGCCTTATACGCGCTAATGAGCATCCTTCATTTGGATGCAACCAATGAGCACAGCAAAGGCGAGTGGTGTCTTGGGCTTTTTGCGATTCTCGTTGACCCCAAAGGTGTAATGGAGGCATTCATGAGCCCAATGGAATATTTCATTGACCAGTTCAGGTACGGCATCGACTACCTGCTTATCACGTGCTGGATGCTCACAGCGCTGGTCTTCAATCGTTTCACCCTGCCCCTGCTCGCACCGAGGGTGTGGGGGTGGACTTCTGGTTCATTCCTGAGGATGGGAATTCTAGCCGTGCCGAGCATGGTGGTTGTCCAGATGCTCATGGCTTTGCATCCATCCCAATTCGTGCCACTGCAGTTCTCATCGCTGATTCCGACCTTTCACGTGAATATCGGTCAGGTGTTCGTGTGGGTAGTGGTGATCACTCCGCAGATCTACCTGCTCTCCCTAACGATTTCCATCATTCGGTACAAGGCTGCCGGAATTCACTGGGGAGAGAAGATGATGAGGCTGATGCTCCAAGAGGAAAATACGAAGGGCATTCGACGGGTGTTCTTGGAGAAATCCTAAGCACGCTATCGGCACCTACGAGCACAACACAGAACACCTGAGGCCCAGCTTATGCTGGGCCTTTGGCATTCTTGGGATGAATCGCTCCCCATCAGCGGATTCGGCCGATTTTCGAAGGGCGCCGAGGTTCTGGCACACCCAAACCGCCCCGACAATGGATCCCATCAAAAACGAACTCGCCCTCTACTGGAGCCACACATGCCAACCCTCCTCGAAAACCAGCAGGCACTGACTGGTGCAGGTTTCGCCCTCTCCGATTTCAAATCGATTGCTGGTGCTGATGGGTCTCTCAAATTCACGGGGCTGGATGGGTTTGAGGTCGTTGAGACTGGCGGGGGCTGCTTGGCTATGCGTCGCAACGCAGGCGAGTTCTACATGCTTCTTACGTCGGAGTGTGGCTCAGATGTGCCCGATGAACAGGACTGGGAGGAAAACCTGATCGGCATTTACCGTGAGGACGATGATTCCGAGGTCATGTGCATGTCAGCCCGCGATTTACTGGACTTGATCAACAAAGATACAAAGCCCATCGACATCGAATCTCTGGATTCATAAGCCCGATTGACGGCCTGTAGGCTGAGTACACCCCGCCTGCCCCATTCGCTATCTCGCTGGTTCTGGCACGCAGGAGCTCGAGGCATCCTGGTACCAACTTCAAAGGGAGCTCCCCATGCAACTCACCGTCAAATACACCTACGTCGAAAACATCATCCCGCCACGCTGTCGCAATCCCCGCCGCGCTCGGTTCGACGATGGACTTGAGGTTGTAAACCTCCGCGAGATCCCGCGCGAGGCCGCGCCGGTTGCAATCATCAGCGCCAGCAATAGCAGCGAGCCGCCAATCGAGTACCGCTGGTTTGACGGTCAACTCTGGACCTCCTGCAGCGTGTACGGTTGTTCGCGCCAGGCGCGCACATCGGGCGGTACTGACTACGACTACGCTGCTCCGGGGACAGAACTCTCGCTAGTGACCGACAGCGTCAGCATGAGCCGCCACGATTTAGGCATCTTCGTTTCTGTGAGTGAGGGGAAGGTGGCCATCGCTGACTACCTTCACGGCTGGGCTAAAACCCTCATCCTCATCGATGGTCAGGTCTACCGCCCCGCAGGCGAGCCGCGCTACGTGGTGATGACCTTTGGCCTAAGCAACAACCACGGCGGTACCGCAGTGCTGTGTACTGACATCTCGAACACCAACATTAAAGAGCAATCCTATTTCTCAGTCCTGCAATTCGAACAGGCAAAGGACTATGCAAGCCGAATCGCAACAGCGCGCGGAGACACCACCAAATTCAGTGCAGATCCAGGTTATACGTTTGAGGTGCTGATCCCTGAGGCGGTTCGGATCAGAAATGACTACAAACAAGAGGCTGCGGCGTGATCGAGGGTGCGGGTACGCTCAAACGCGTAGAAAAGCCTGTTACCGATCACGTCTACATCAATCATCCGGCTGGGTTTGCTTGCCCGTGGTGTGCATCATCTAACGTGACCTTGTCCGGTACCGACTTCACATTCGGCGGGGACTTCATCGGTCAACAGACTTCGTGCGATGACTGCGCTGAGAAATGGGAGACCATCTACACACTGTCTGGCTACGGTTCCTGAACACGAGCCTTGCCGACTATCCACCGGTGGGAACCGATAGGGTGGGGATCTCGAATCCCCATCTCTGGCATGGGGCCTGTGTCTGGCTTCGACGCAAGATGGGAAATCCCCCATTCACGTTCACTATGAAAATCACAGCCCTGACCTTGGAATCGGCCCGCTGTAACGGCTAGGCATATCGGCCTCAACTAGCTCCTCCGGCAAGCCGGGGATTTTCATAGACCCGGTTTGGCTAGCCCCCTGCAAAATCGGCGTTAAACTTTGCCTATCCACTTAGACTTGGATCCAAGATGGCAAACGACAATGACGCAAGGAACGCGGATTCCATTTGGACGCCAGCAGCCGTAGCCCTGCTTGGCAGACTAACCGACAAGGAAGTGGCGGCCCAACTTCGGATCACAAAATCGGCAGTATTCCAGGCGCGCAAAGCCCGGGGCATCAAGACGAGGTCGGGGAATAAAGTGTGGACGGAAGAGCACTTAGCCTTACTGGGTAAGATGTGCGACCAATCACTCGCCTACAAACTCGGCATCCCCAAATCCACAGTTACCTCAAGAAGAACTCGAAGCTCGATCCCGCCCCTCAATGTGCCTACCGAAGCTTTCGAGCTCCCTGCAGAATATCTGACGCGTCTTGGAAAGGTCTCTGACGCAAAGATCGCTAAGGCTGTGGGTGTATCAGCCCCGACTATCAGTGCATACAGGCGAAGGCTCGGGATCGGCGCAACCGTTGAGTTTGGTCACCCCAGTGAGGAACTCAATGATCTGCTGGGTAAGGACACAGATTCTAATCTGGCCAGGCGCTTTGGGGTCACTACCGCCTGCGTTTGGCTCAGGCGCAAAAAGGCAGGCATCCCACCTTACACAGAAAGCATTAACGCTACGCGCCCAAGGGAGGTCCAGAACATATCTCACCTCGCAGAGTAACGCCGATAACGCATTAGGTTCTGGCACGCCAGCTATAACATCAGACTGGACTCATTGTAGAAGCCCCTCGAGGGCACACCCAACGATCCAGCGAGTCCATGCATGAGCCAATACACCCTGCCCCAGCGACCCGGCGAAACAGCACTTGTGCTGTGGGAACGCCTGACCGGTAAGCCAGTTGAGAGCCTCAGTTTTGGTTCGGACTTAGATGGCTTTAGCCTCTACTACGCCAACAAAGAAATCAACGCGGCGATCAAGACAGGGGACGAAGCCATCGTCAACCTGCTCATACGCTCACAGATGCCCCTCTATGCCAGAGCGGCGACCTTTCCCCTCAGTGAGTACCGGAGCGGCTCAGAACGCATATCAACCATGCTGGAGGCTATGAGCGAACTGGATGCACTGTTCGCAGATTCAGCCATAGGCAGGCTACATGATGAGTACCTGGACTATGCTCAAGGCTCACTGGCCTTCTACCGAAATCTGGACAGATCAGCACTCTCCGCTGAGACACTGGAGTTTGTCGCTACACAGGCCGGAGGTGTTGGCCTCGACGCGCTTCACAGCATCGACCGGCTGACACGCCTAATGATCAAGGACGGTGTTCCGGCCCCAGCAGGGGAAGCGAAGCTTGGACGAAACATCTACGACATCGGACGTATCGAAGACCTGCTGGTTCATGCCCACCAAATACCCACGGGGTTCTCCCTGTGTGTCATCCGAGGCAAAAGCATCGCTAGTAGTTACTTCGTCATGGTGGTGCGCACCGGCTCACGCATCCTGGCGCTGACCGACAAAGGCAAGTTCGAGCACCCTCTCCAAGAAGAACGCATGCAGGCACGCAACGATCGGTTCAACGCCCAGCGTATCGATGGCAGTCACTTTCCCTATTCCCTGCTCAAGATTCAGTGGATGGACCGGGGCCGGACAGCCCTGGAGAGTGAGCCGCGCGCAACCAACCTACCCGCCGCGGCCGGACTGCCGGTCCTGGCGGACATCAGCGAGCTGGATGACCGCGAGTTGCTCTGGCTTCAGCTGTTTATCGACCAATGCCGCGCACGCTACTTCGACCAAGGCAAGTCCGAGCCATTGCTCGCAACAGGTTCAATGTTGAGCCTCGGGCACAAACTTGCAGAGAGTGGTGATCATCTCCCAGCGCTTGCTGGCCGAAAGCTGGATCTGGTTACACGCGCCAGCAAGGATCTGACGGCCGCATGGTTCTATCAAACTGAGCCACAGTGGGAAACGTGCGCCAATCCGAACCTCTGGATGGAAGATCGATTCGCCGCCGCAGTGCCCGCGGAATGCCTGTACATCCCTGAGACAGTGATACAGGCCGGCCAGCTCCAGATTGGCATGGATGGGCAAGGCGAACTGACCATGAACCACGGCGAGCCGGGCAAGGGGCTGTTCGTGGCTGAATTGAAGTCGATTGCGATGAACACCCTGGACACCCCGGAGCGCATCATCGCTGACGCCCACTACACGGCACGTCACAACCAGGTCGAAATTATCCGGGGCCTTGCAGCTGCAGACTACGCTCACCGGCAGATTCAAGTGCAGGAATGGTTCTACAAGGCCGTGGCCAAGAATCTGCCCGCGATCCTGGATGACCTACTGCTAGCCAACCATGCACGATTCCGTCTGCCTCGTACGGAGAGTGGCCGCCCAATGATGGGCGTGAACGGCACCAACATGCGACACATTGGGTATATCTACGAGCCACCCAGCAAGCAGCACGCCCCCGACCGCCGCGACAAGGTGCGCCTGGAGCACTTCATTGGTGTCACTAACAGAGCGGCATTTCAGTGGGATTGCTACCTTCAGCCTGGGGAGCACGTGCAGGCCAATCTGTTCATCACCGTGAGTACCGACACCATCCACGACATCAAGGTCCTTACCGGCCTTTCTCTTGCAGACATCCCGGCTGAACTTCATTCCCGAGGATTGGATATCTACACGGGGAACCACATCCTCACCCGACTGGATCCTCTAAGTAGGATTCGGAACCCATGGGCAGGTCTGACACTGAGGTTCCGCTTGCCCGTCAGCTTCAAGGCATTCAAGGCCTACCGCGCGGCGCACGGGCTTACCACGCCCACTCCCGGGGCACTTGTACAATGGGGATTGGAGGGCGGCCTAGCTGCGCACACCGAAGGGCTGACGTGCTGAGTGGTCCTGCGCAGCAGCTTCACAATCAAGCGGAAAGGAGAGGCACCCCTAACCGTTTCCGCTTCAAATAAACGGTGCTTACGCTACACCCGAGGCGCTCAGCAAGAAGCCGATCGGAGCAAGTGCCGAGTTGATTTATAGCGTCCTCAGTCCAGTCAAAGAACTTTTGATGTCGCAACAGCGGCACTTTCTTCTTTTCACGCATCCGGGCTACCGCGTTTTTAGTAAGTCCAAATCGGAAGGCGATAACTAAATCCGACTCCTTCCCGAGTAGAGCAATTCGCTCCGGTGTCCAGAAAACCCCGGCGCTATACCTCCAAGCAGGAATGCCAAGTGCGATTCGTTTGTACCTGACAGCGTGACGCGAAATACCAAGCTGTTCAGCCAGTGCGCTATCGGAAACCCCACCCAACAGTGCGATTGCCTCTGCCCCCCATTCAAATCTGTTCTCAGGCACTCAGTCCCCGATTTACTTTTAGTGTGTGTGAGCTATTTACTGGCGGATATGGGCAGCTGTGGTGATAACGAAGAATCCTTTCTCGCCAACCTCACCTTTCTTTAGTCCTAGAATCCCATCTTTGTCCCAGATGAGGCCTGGCATCTCTGTCACTATCAAGGAACCGTCAGCCTGCGCACAGGCGAGGTTTGCAACCCCCTCCTGAGCTTTTAACCGGCCATTTGTTCCTCTGGAGACCCGGATATTAAACGCACATTTACTCTCCTGTAGCTGATCCGCGACTTGGCTTGCAAGCTTAGTCATCGGGCCTTTCTCATCGCCCAAGGAACCCCAGTTCTTCACGACGCCGAAGAGTAGGTCTCCGGGAGTGCTGACGATGAAAGGGATAGGGGTGAGTGCCGGAATCGCGATCTCGTTGGTAGACGCAAATGCCGGCGCTGCGAGAACCAGCAGTGCCATTCCCCAAAATGCTTTCTTCATTGGTGATCCTTCAAACATAGGCTTTTAGAGGATGTAGCTCAGTACGGCAGTTTAACGCCCGGGCCAGCGTCATCAAGGCAAACCCCACCCTTGAAATTCCACCTGAGGAATCGATGACTGAGGCAGCGCGAGCAAGACGGACTTTATGTGCGGGCGGAAGTCCAAATGGCTCCCCGGCCGCCGTCACTTAGCGCCTTATCTGCCCAAGGTAAAGCCTGAAGCATCAAGAGCGTTTGATGGAATGTAGCGAAAGCTGGGTGCGAAAAAGGAAGCCCCCAGTTGGGTTGCAAGGCGTAGTGCCCGACTGCAACATCACCGAATTGCTTTCTACCTGGAATGGTCCAATGAGTGTGCAGGACAGCGTAACCGCCCCTAAAAGCCGGAAGGCGTTGCGGAAGGTTTTCAACACCATCGGCTTTGCCTCCGCAAGCTGGGCTGCCTACGTTGGGGGCTTTGTGGTGTGCTATGTAGCGTTAGAGCCTGTCACTGACCAAATGTCGGTGATGATGCGATTCACTACGTACATGGCTGTTACGGCAGCGATTGCATTGGCTGAGCACCTGTACCTGCAACCCTGGCACGGCTCACGAATGCTGAAGAACATCGCTGAGAAACATGGACCTAAAACTAGCGCTCACATCTACGGCCTGTTTGTGAACGAAGACCCTAATAGACCCCGCATCAATATCCCCGAAATCGCCAAGCAGTACGGCGAGCGTCCATAACCTAGCCTGGGATGGTGAAGTGAATGGAGCCTGCTAAACCCGCACTTGCGCCTTGAAAGGAATGATTGGACATGGAATGCACCTGCTGCAACCACAAGACATCGATCGTCAAATACTTCCCCGATACTGGAATCGTGGCCTGCAGGGTCTGTCAGGATCTTGGCATCGACACCCCTAAACCCACCCTCCGCGGGCTGGGATTCTTGCTGCGGTCAAAATGCGAGACCTGGCCGGAGGGGCGCCTCAAGTCGAAAGCTGCTGCACTGATCGAGCACGACCGTGCCCTGGGAAACGGTTAAAAGCCATAGTTAGGGCTTCATAAGCAAAGCACCTATGACCATCTTGCGAGCAGTGCACTGTCAGAACGGGCACATTCAGCACCACGGAGTTAAACCCACCAATGCGCCCCCCTTCACAAGACTTCATCGTATGGATGAACGCTGAGTTTTACTCGCTTTATCGCGTCGACCAGAATCAAGCCATTTCAGCGGCTAAAAATATGGTTAACCAGGTGCGGCCTGAAGATCAGGCGCAATTGAGATCGACCCTTGAAGCAATGGCCCGAAAGAACAAAGGTTTTGCCAACATTTTCAACAGGCGTGAGGCATATTTCGTTATAGGGCTGGTGTTGGCTGCAATTGGCACCTACGTCGCTGGAGGGTGGGCGGCCTGCTGCGCCGTTGTGGTCGCCACCGTGACACCTGTTGCAATGTCGTGTATCCACAGCTCCCGTAAAGCAACTGCGACAATTCAACTGATCGCAGCGCTAAAGCATTGATCGAGCGCGGCCTATCCGCCATACCGAGGCTAGACCAGAGTCTCATCCGTAGCTTGGTGATGTTGGACGCCGACTCTGAATATCTCGAAATATCCGCTACACTATAGATTATAGTCTTTCGGATATTTGAGGATATAGCATGAGCATCAGTCAGAAACGCCCTATCTTCCAACGCCCTGCGCTTGCAGAATCTCTGGCGCGAGATGTCGCCGGTGAGTCGTTTGTCGATTATAGCTCAGGCCTGTTCCTGGCCGCGCCTCGGCGCACTGGCAAGAGCACTTTCCTCAGAAACGATTTCATCCCCGAATGTGAAAAGCGTGGCTGGCTGGCAGTGTATGTCGACCTTTGGGCCAACCGCGAAACTGACCCGGCCGAACTGATAGCTGGAGTGATCGGGTCTGCCTTGGGGGAATTCGACAGCCCTGTTAGTAAGGCTGCCAAGAAGATCGGCATCGAGAAAGTCAACCTGTTACGGACCCTCAGCTGGGACTTCTCAAAGCCTCACCTGCCTGCCGGCACTACCCTTGCGAAGGCGCTGGACGTACTTCACAAGGTCTCAGGCCAATTGATCGTACTCATTATTGATGAAGCTCAGCATGCCCTAAACAGCGAGAGTGGATTGAACACCATGTTCGCCCTCAAGGCAGCACGTGATCACCTCAACAGCGGCGTGGGGGACGACGGGCTGCGCCTAGTCTTCACCGGCTCGAGTAGAGACAAGTTGGCCAACCTGGTGCTCAAGAGCAAGCAGCCCTTCTACGGTGCCAACATCACTCCATTCCCATTGCTGGGAAAAGACTTTGTCGCGTTCGCAACGGAAATCTGGAATGCCCGCCTCGCATCCAGCAATCAGTTTAGCGTTGAGGATTTGGCTGACGCATTCGACCTTGTTGGACACCGGCCTGAGATGTTGAATCAGCTCCTCACTGAGGTAAGCGTCGGTTTAGGCGAGGCCAGCAACCTGGGTGAGTTACTGCGCACAGGCGCGCTGAACCACCAAGCAGGAGTGTGGAGTGACTACGAGAGCGCCTTTAACGGGCTTTCCCCTATCCAACAAGCGGTTCTTGAGGTCATGGCCGAGCGGGCGATCAGCAAACAGCCATTCGTGCCCTTTTCAGATCAAACATTTCAGGACGTGAACCGAAAACTTGAACACGCTCAAGTCGATGCCAATGCCTCAACCCCTAACGTACAGAAGGCATTAGACGTGCTGCGGGACAAAGAGCTGGTCTGGAAGGCAAACCGCGGTGAATACGCCCTTGAGGATATCTCTATGGCTACCTGGCTTACCCGCAGCTCCAGTAAGTCATAACGGAACCGCCTGTTGGGGAAATATCAAATATTGCCCTGACAGGCTTGCGGTAGCGCTGCACCACCATCAGACGCCCCAAAGCTGACTGTTCGGTTGGTGGATCTCATCTCATCAGGACAGATCAAAGATAATGGACCGGGCGTAAATCGCCGCACCCTCACAGCGGGAATGGAAAATATCGTCATTGGTAGCTTCTGGCACACAGCAGTCGCCTACAACATAGGCACATCAGCTTATGGAGTGCTCGCAATGTCCGTCTACCTTTGGCCCCTCGTAACCCTTCCGGCAGTCATCACCGAACCAGGTGCGTACATCACTCGGGGCGGCGAACGCGTCACGGTAGTTCGTGCAACCCAGCGCCACAGCTTCGACTGCAACGGCTTCTATGGTGAGGATAGTGCGGCGATCGCTGAAAGCTGGCATCGCAGCGGGCGCCTCTATTCGAATGTCGAATGCATAAACGACATCGTTCGGCGGGTGTGAACCAAAAAGAAACCAGTCAAACAGCCTACAAGGAAAAGGAATGGCCACCCTGACATTTTGTGACTTCGATGAGGCCCTTGAGGCCGTAGAGAGCGCACCAACAGAGGAGGCTCTTTCCGCACTAATCGACACCATCAACCAGCTGTTTGAAAGCGACTGTCTCGAGGTCACACCTCGTGACTGGGCACACCTCGCATCTGCAACTATGTTCCGCACCACACAACTTCGGGATACGTCGCCGCAGTAACCAGCCGCTGCGCTCCCCCACCCCAAATCCCTGCCAGTCGGGGCTTTGTCATTTCAATTTCTCGCCCCGCATCCGCATTGCTTCAAACCCTTATGACGGGATCCAATTCTATTGTGTAGCCGCTTCTGGCACGCGCCGTTCACCCTCAGTATTTGCCATATCAAGAGGTAACCAACCCTCGGCAAACCGTAAGGGCTCGAACATGATCTCCACAAATGACCGCAGCAAAGATATCGAAGACGTCGCAGTTCTAAACCATGCCCTCATCCGCTACGTTGAAGCGAACCAGGAGCGCACTGACGAATCGCTGGTGTGTGTCGGCTATGCACGCATCCTCACCCTCGCCGACCAAGCCGCGGCCGAGATCGCCCTCCAGAGCACTGACCAAGGTGACGATTGGGATGGAACGCTTTGGTTTGAGCGTATCGAGTCCATCGATGAGGACAGCCTAGCCGCAGCCCTGCTGGCCGACGGCGCAGATGTTAAGTCAGTAGTCCGCGATTGGCTCTTGTCTTTCGAATGACCAACTCACTGATGGTCATCATGATGATTGGTCATCGCATAGCAGCCGCGGACTGGACAGATCATGGCCAACAATATGCAAAAATGCTGGGAGTGGCTGCATGAGCGCAGTCGATTCGCTTCCGTTCAAATCGACTTCAACCGCGACCACACCTACAAACAACACCGTGCCGTTTGGCACGTGGAAGGCTTCGGCTGGTGCGAAGCGAAGGGCCAAAGCTTTGAAGAGGCGGTAATGAACTCTATCAACACTCGCTTTGATACAGAAACCCTGGAATATTTCCCGGCTGAATAACAGGCCAGCCGCAGCAGCCCCTACCTGGCACCTCTGTGACGGTGTCAACCCTCCCATCAACTTCATCGCAGGTGCTTTTTGACAACGATCACATGGGATCTGAAAACCCTCAGCGCCGACACTCTGGTGAGTGACAGCGCAGCGATGGTGCAGACCGGCTTCATCGCCCAACGGGATTGGTCACTGAAATCCAAGCTTTGGGTCCCAGTTAAACCCCTCACGTTTGAGCACTCGCCTATCGTCGCCGTGGGCGCATCCGGAAACGTTCTAGTAAGCAACTTGATTGTTGACTACCTGCTTGACCGGAACCTGCCTGCTGGTACCACTAGGCCTTTAACTCCGCTGGAGGCCGATCTCGCGGCCCACGCAACGGCTATTCTTGGAATCCATAATCAGGACGCATCGTTTCTAATCCTGACTGAAAGTCACTGCTGGCGCCTCAAGGTGTTCCCCGGAAAACCCGTCGATATCAGCGACGTCACTGCCCACCCGACTGCGATCGGCGCAGGCGCCAATGTTGCGCAGCCGTGCCTGGACGCAGGCCTAGACGGAATCAAGAGCATTATTGAAGCGGCTCGGCACACAGATTCGGAAACCAATTTCTCCATCGACTATGTTGATCGGACATCCAGTCCCACAATAAAACGGGCGCGGCAGTCATGCACAACCCTCAGAGACCCACAGCGTCTGAATCGGGTGATTACTCGATCCATCGCACTCATCGGTGGGGGACTCACCGCAGTGGGTGGCATTGCCTTCCAGACTAGCGGGTTTACAGGGGGCGCTCAGATGCTGTTAGTCGCGCTCAGCATGGCTGGGATCGTGGCCACAGTATCCTCGATACTCACATCTCTCTGGGACACCAAAGGAGCCAAATATCACCTGGTGCCTATTGGGGTGATGGCGTTGCTGCTAGTTTGGAGTGTGAGTCAGAGCTTTCTTGAGGCACACCGGTTGACACCCCTAATCCTGCTCTACTTCCTCACAGTTTTCGCTATGATTATGCTGCGGATAAAGTGGCCTTGGGTAAGCCGCCCGCGAAATGCGGTACATCTAGGGGCCAGCTTAACGCTGGGTAGCTTGCTCGCCGCGCTGACACTCTTTTCTCAAGCCCCCTACGACTGGCCCTTGCTTATTGCAGGCACGATCGGCGTTAGTCTTGGGTACACGGCAACTCTGCTGACGGTCAACTACATGATCCGAAACTTCTCCCGCCACCAGGTAATCATTGAGCGAATTCAAGAGAGTCAGAATCCTTAGTCAGGAATTTAATCCCCCCGCTCAGGCAAGATCCTCGGACGTGCACAGCACAAGGGCTATTCGAGCAAATGAATTCAGGAAAGATATTGGCTGTGGGATGTTTCGGCGTGATTCTGATTGCCCTCGGCTTTGATATTGCAGTAACCCGCCCCTTCGCAACGATGTATTTCGTCGGTTCAAACCCCGCCTGGGGCTTTGGTCCGAGGGAGCTTGCACACTGCGTGGGGTTCGCAGGCTGCACCCTGGTAGGGTGGGCTTTGATCCGGTCGTTTTCCACGCAACGAGGCCGTCGCGCCAACCTTATGGTCGCATTGACGGGCCTGTGTGGATTCCCTCTGTTCCTGTCATGGCCCGCTTGGATGCCTTTCCAGATGGAGCATGGCTTGCGAAAGTTCATCTGCACCATCGTCATCCCTTTCTACCTCATAGGCTCAGTCATGTTGCGGCAGTATGTGAAGGACTGGCCTTCACTTACCCGGCCGACGCAAGCAGCGCTCATGAGTGCAGGAATGATGTGGATTTGGTCACTCACATGGGAGGTGGGGATCCAGCCTCACGAATATGTTTATGAAGGTCCTCCTCGGGGATACATCCAGTGGGCACAGCTGCTTTCCGACTTCGTAGGCATATGGGTCCCAGCATTGGGGTTGATTGGCCTGCGCCACCACATAGCAAACGATACCCCATCTGCGGTTTCGAAGAGCGCAGCCTTGTAGATCCCCTAGCGATCCAGAAGTGGCGCCTGCTTCTGGCACACCCAAAGGCCACCCATGATTGCTCCATTGAACAACTCAAGTCTCTGGAGCCAAATTATGAACGCAGCATTCCGTGAAGCCCTCGCCGCCCGCTTCCTGTGGACGGACTACCTCGTTCTCGAAGCCATTGGCGCATCTGAACCTCAGACCGATACCGCGTACCAGACCGCTTGCAACGCAGTAGATGAGCTCGCCTCGAACGACGTGCTTTCCCACCGCCACTACGGCCCTGTTGCCCCTCTCCTGCTGCAGGATGTTCCCTTGCTGGAGGACCATTACAATCTCGCGTACGAGATGTATTCAGAGCTCTACTACAAGAACTATCACGACGGATCTATCGAGGTGATGCAGTCGCACTGGCTACCACCAGTCAAACCGCTGGATCTTCCCTATTCCCAATGGATGGCCGCAGTTACTCGCGCGATTGCCGACCTGATGCAAATGACCTGTGCCGAAGCCGCGGTTGCTACGTTTTCTTTTGATGAGGACTTTTTCCATTCATGGAGAAACCAGGACCTGCCAACTGTTGCAGCTGTAAAGATCCATGAGTCTTACAAGCGCCATATCGCAGGGCTGGGTGAAATCGAGCTCGAAGAGTTCATGCATGAGGTTGCCCGGGATATTGAAGATGTCCGCCAGCAAGAAGACCACCACTTACGTTGCGATTGCACCGACCATTCTTAAGTCGGTGTCGCCGGCTAACCCCGGTTCAATTCCTATGTGAGCGGCTGAATAGCTGGGGGCGGACTTAGGGAGGAAAACGGACATCCACCAGCAGGAAATGTCCGTTTCCCGCCACATCCCCAGTCAGGCACGTAGCGCAACCCCTGTGAAAGTATAGAAAAGCCGTTATCCTAGCCACGATCCGAATCCCGCTGCTGGTTACCAATGTCCAAGAATCGTGGCAACGAATACCGCTACCAGATCCTGAGGTCTGAAGCACGCAAGGCAGCCCAGGCGCTGGCGCACTCAAACGAGAACCTTAAGGCCCGGGGAATAGACACTACTCAAATCCGCTTCGATAGCATCACGCCAGTGGAGATCGAAGCCTCGGATCTTTGGGGTGATGAGGCTACCCTCTATCCTTGGTACGATGTGCATCATTGGAAGCAGGACGACACGCGCGGCTTCGATCTTTCGCTATGGTTTGGTCAGGAGCTCTGTGGGCTCTGCTACGCCACACCTCGAAAGAGCAAGATCTGCATCAAGATCGTGATTCTCGAGGGCAAGCCAGACAAGTCGCACCCCCTACGAGGAGCCGTGGCTGCGCTGGCGCTGACCGCAATCGAGAACTACGCCCTTATGATCGGTTGTACGGAGATCGAGGTCCAGGAGCCTGCAGCAGGTGCTATCCCGGTCTATGAGAGCCTGGGGTTCGCCTTCGATCCGACGGACCGGCTTGTCATCTCTATTGAGCAGTAATACTATCCACCTAAATCCCGATACCCGAGAGGTGTCTATGCAGAAGCCAAAGCACGAACCGAAACCAATGATGGCAGCACGCTTCCAAGCAGAAGCTCGTGCGGTCCTTGCTAATCGTTCCGTGAAAGCCAGCCGTTTTCTGGACGTAGCAATGTCCAAAGGCCGTGATTTCGAGCCCGTTGGCCGCCTCGCTGGCTGACAAGCATCATTGATTTCCAAAGAGCTGCCCTGACGGGCGGCTTTTTTTGTGCCTGCAATTCACAATACCCCCGGCCGGGTTCGTGGATCCTCCATAAGCATGCTTCTGGCACGCTTGCGAACGCCTCAATATTGCCCTCATTAACTTCCAAGAGTGTGGAGAGATCATGAGCAAGGCTGAAGAAAGAACAATGAAATCACTGCGAAACTGGTGGGCTCAGGGCAAGGCGACGGCCAAGCAGGTCCGCCAGTGCATGGACCTGGAACAAAAGGCTCGGGTTGAGCAGCTGAAATCCCCACTCTGAATCCCAACCAACTGGCTGTACTGGCCGGCCCCGGCTATTCAAGGTAGGAATTATGAGTAAGTTAGCAGCGCTTTTGGGCCCCGCGGACGAGAAGACGCCGTATCAGCGTGGACGTGAAGCAGGCCAGAAGGGAGACCCGGGGCCAGCCTTCCCCAATCCGGATTCGACCTGGGAAGACCGATTGTACGCCCGCGGTTGGTCACGAGGCGCAGATGATCGGGCTGGCCAACGGAGTTAGTTGCCGTCCAACAAAAAAGGGGCCCATGCGGCTCTTTTTTCGTAATGAGGGTTCTGGCACAGGGTAAGTGGCAACAAGATGGCCATATCAAATTCATCTCATGCAAGGAATTCAATATGGCTACCGCCCACACCATCACACTCGCTTCGGGACTGGCGGTGCCTGTCGTGCAGTACAACTCGACCATCAACGGTAAAGGGTTCTACGTCAGCTTCAACGACCACGACATGTGGATCTATGGCTGCGACACCACTGCGCTAGTGCGTGATCAAATGGATGGGTTCTACATCCTCAATGGTGATCACCGTGCAGCCTACGCATCGCTTATCTCGCAAGGCTTTGAAGCGTGCATGGATTACTTCAAATCCAACATCGGGATCGCAAACAAACGTAGCGACCTTCCGCCGCAAGCCGCCTGAGCCTGATCACCCCACCCTCACGCCCGGGCTCGCCTGGGTCTCAAGGATTCAAATCATGAACCCTGGTCAGACCATGAGTATTCAATCTCTCAAAAGCAACTTGATCGGTGTTATGCCGGTCCTCGATGCGAACCTAGCCGCTGCGCACAGTGAGTACATGGCCGGCGACATACCTGCCGGTGCTTTTCACTATGTACGTTCACGTCATCTGACTGCCTGCGCAGTAGTCTCCCGCGATGACCTTGAGGCCGTAGACGCTTACAAGGCATGCGCGTTCTTAGCGATAGATCTGCGCAATGGAATCAAGGAGCTGACCGAGAGTGTGAAGGACCAGGTAGATGCTTGGTGGCAGTGTTATCGAGATGCGGGTTTTACGGAGCTTCACCCGTTTTTTGAAGCACCTATGCTGCCTTCTACGCCTATCAATTGAGCCATCTCATCAAATTCCAACCCGGTGCCAATGAGACCCGGGTTGAGTTCTTTGAAATCAGTTAGGTCTGAGTGCCGGCACCAACCTGACCAAGTCCAGCCTCCCCATCAACCTCGCGTAATCCTCTGACCACTGGCAGTAGTTCTGTGCGTCACCGTCACCCTCCCCTATCAGCACCAACTGGTGATACACAAGCCCGGTCATCATCGGCATGTGCCGGACTACTGGAGTGTGCTGCTTGCCGGAAAAATAGACCGACTCAGCAAAACTCAGAAGCTCAGATGGGTTTTGGCTTTTGCGATGCTGAGAAGGAAGGATAGTGGTGTCAATGACACACCCATTTTCCAAGGTGATCCAGGCATGAGCATTTATCGGCCGGCCTACAGGACGCCCATCCTGAAAGTCCAACCCATAGCCCCCGGCGACGTCGCGCTGCAGCTGCTCTAGGTCAAGGCCCACATAGAGGCCATCAACCAGCTCGATGTCTCCAACAGTGACGGTATGCCGGACACCCAACTCAAGCAGGATGTATGACAGCTCACGGGCGACTCTGAAGCATTTCCCTGGCAGCACGTCGGTATGCGGGAGAAACTCCGAGAAGTCACGAGCGATCGCATCAACAATCTGAGGTATGTCGATCTTCAACCCTGGAGTGATCCTCAGCGGGTAGTTCGACAATCCACCTGCAATCGCATCGGTCCGCACCATGGCTACCTTGAAAGCGTCTATGTACTCGTGCATTGGTACTTGCTCCGGCGAATCAGTGTCAATGGGCGATGACGATACAGATCGACCAAGGATCAAGCGACCCCAGCACACCATTCCCTGGGCTGGATAACGACCGCATTGGTACCCCACCTGAGGTATTGGAGGTTCGATTAGGCGTGCATTCCAAACGTTGGGGCGGCAGCCTTATTTCCCCCTTGGGAGGTTCTGGCACACTTAGTACGCCCTGATGATGGTTCCACTGTCCAAACAGACTCGGAGCCTCAACCATGAACCCAGCATTTCAAGAAGCCCTCGCCGCCCGCTTGCTCTGGATCAATGTCGCTGCTTTTGCTGGCATCGAAGGGTGCGAGGCTCAAACCGAAGCCGCCTTGGAGGCTGCCTACAACGCGGTGCACGATCTTGCGTCGAATGATGTTCTGACCTACCGCCACTATGGCCCCTGCGTGCCAGTCTTGCTTCAAGACATCCCTGAGCTGGCAGACCAATACAGCCTTGCTCACGAGCTCTATACAGAACTGCATGAAACCAACGTTAAGAGCGGATCGATTGGCAGGCTCTCAGCCAGTTGGTTGCAACCTGAGCCACATGAACACTTCTCTTACACAAGCTGGCTTGCTGCGGTCGATATGGCTATCGCTCAACTCATGGACGCTCGTGTCGGTACGGTTGCACACATTCGCCAAGGGCATTACCGCACAGTGATGCACCAATGGTCACATGGAGAGTCGCCGGTCGACACGGCAGAGGAATGCATTGATGCCTACGAGTGCAACCAGGAAATGTTGGAGGAGGAAGCCCACCGCGCGTACTGCCAGGACATTCACGACACCTATGCGTCGATTGAAGCAGATCTCTGGGCGGGATGGCGTGAGGAGTGTGAAGACCTGGGGCTTGCGGCCTAACACCGGTGGCTAGCGATTCAGTTCGTCAGACCCAATTTGCGAAACCGAATACCCAGTTCTCAGCTCATAGCTCATAGCTCATAGCTCATAGCTGGGATTCGGGCCATGCCAATCCGTCATTTTCAACGAGATGGGGGCTTCTGGCACACCGAATCCTCTACGAATATGAGGCCAATCAAATGCGACCCTTCAGAAAGGAAATATCCATGAGCGCCCACATCCCGGACTATCGCCCATCCGTTGGCCAGACTTTGTTTATGGGATACATGAACGACCAGCCCTACCTTGTGTCTGTAACCGGCTACCACCAAGACGCCCGCTTTACGAAAGAGCAGATCGAATTCACTGTCTGCAAAGACGGCAAGGCGCACAGCTCGAGCATCGATCTCTTCAAGTTCTACCCGGACGCCCCGATCGATAGTCAATTCGTCTTCTGCGTGGTGCAGACGTCATTCGATGGGCGGGAGCTTCTTGAGGTAGAAGAAGCCTACTTCTTCGATGCGACAACCGCGTTTGCGCACAAGACCAGCCTGGAATCTGGCGTGATCAAATCCCGACTGGATCTGCATGACAAAGACCGGACCTTCCGCGTACAGGTTGAGATGGTGTAAGCCTGGCTACCACCGACATACTGGCCCCACAAAAGTACGGACACTGGTTGTCCCTGAATACGGATTACAGCAATGGCACGTCAGATCAGCGAATTCGAGCAGCAACTGAATAAACTCATCAATCCACTGCGCACCGCACGCTGGTCAGCGGACTACCGCTGGGATGGCTTGGAGCGCGCATTGAGTGGTCTCGGTGAAGATTATGGTGGATTGGAGATGATCCCGGACTTCCAGCGCGGGCATGTTTGGACACACGATCAGCAAGCCCACTACATCGAAAACTGTCTGCGCGGCGTTGTACCTGTCAGCGGTTTGCTGATCCAGTTCAATAGCGCTAGCTGGAACGAAATCGCCAAAGCAGATACCGATCTCCCGCCTGGACTGCAATGCGTTGACGGACTGCAACGCTTTACTGCAATCACCGAGTTCGTCAAAGGCAACGTGAAGCCATTCGGGTTCACTGCTAAGGAGTTGATGGGCACGGCGTACAGCGCACGGAAGTTCTACGTGAAGGTCGCTGTCTATGACTTCACCAGCCGCGAGCAACTGCTAACGCAATACCTCGACTTGAACGCGGGCGGCACGCCGCATAGCGCCAAAGAAATTCAGCGCGTGCGTGAGCTGCTGGAACAAGCCAAGAAAGTCGTCGACCCCAACTAACCGGGCGAACCCTAAACCTGGAACGATGGAAATGTCGGCGATGTTTCGGCTTCTGGCACACCGCCAATCAAGGCAGCATAGAGGTATTGATTCCAGCCGAGGACACCGAAATGACCGCCCACGCTCCCATCCTGCCCGACCAGTCCCAAGCACTTTCGGGTTTCGTACGAATCTATCTTGAGGAACTGGACGGTCCAGCCCTGGACTGGGCGGTTGCTCAAGCGGCCGGGATCAAGGTTCAGATAGAGTGCCCCCAATACCAGAACCTCACACGAGCCTATCGCGTTACCTCGCGGGGCTTGAGCCTGTTCAAGCCGAGCGCAGACTGGGCTCATGCCGGCCCGTTGCTGCGCGAATACCAGGTGGCGCTCAATCCAGAGGCTCACTACGGGGCCGAAGGCACTGAGAACTCCGAGCGCTGGATTGCAAACATCTACTACAGCGGCGGCGAACAATACACCACTGAGCCTGCGCGCAATGAACTCGTAGCGCTTTGCCGTGCCGTCGTTGTCACAAAGTTCGGGGACTGGGTCAGTGTGCCAGTTGAATTGAGTGTGGCACCGGAAGCGGCGTACCCAAGCACAGACGTTGTCATGCCATAAGGCATATACCCATAAAAACCCGCAAGGGGGTTTTCAATGAGGACCCGTTGTTCTGAGGTAAATTGATAGCTTGTCCTGGGCAATATCTGGAAGAGACATGACTGAATATTCACCTACGCTTGGTACCCCGAAGCCTCCTCCACGACGCCAGCTCATCGTGGCAGCCTTCACTGGCTTTAACATGTATTTGATCGGAGGCATGGTTACTCTCGTGCATGTCCTGCCAGAAACAATTGGTCAATATCTCCTGGGGATGACCCTGCTCGTATGGGTTTTCCAATGCTCGGGCGGGCTTGTTTATGAGCTGTACTACCGCAAAGCAGCAGATCGAGCCTTTTGTGCCGCGCTGGTAGTCGTTTATGGGCTGGGCTACGTCTTGTGCATTCAGGGATCGAATCCCCAGCTCCCACCCCGCCTCAGGGCATTTCTACTAACTTTGTGATCAGCGCACTTATCATCGTTGCACTAGGTGCGATCGCTTCGTTCCTTACTCGATGGACAGTGTGGGGAGACTTTCGCCTCCGACTCATGGGGCTTTAACACACAGAGTCCTTCACAAGGCCCGGCATATGCCGGGCTTTTTGTTGTCCGGCACGAGCAGGTGCATTCGACTCCTCAGAGCAGGTTCCAAGTAGTGCTGTTGAACCCGAACGTCGCTGCTTGGGCGGTTCTGGCACACGCAAAGCACCCTGATACTGACCCTATCGAAACACAGGTTCTAAACACATTCAGGAGTATCAAACATGAGTTCAACCGTTACCACCGGCAAACTGATTGGCGCATTCCGCGGTCAAGACGGCCAGCCTTGCTATGTCATGTTTGAGCAAACCTACGAATCGAACTGCTACCCCCACACCCCTCGCTGGAGCGCCCGGGCAATTGGATCGTCATCGCAGATGATTCGCGCGATCTTTCGTTCTGCCTCGGCCTGCGAAGGCCAATCGCTGGTAGGTGCTGGCGGACGGACAATCACGCCTGAGAGCTATATCGCGGGCTGGCTAGCAGAGATGGCCAACCCTGTCGCGATGGCCAACCTGGACATCATCCTTAAAGCTGGAAAAGAGTGGAATTCTCCGCTGACCATGAGCGCGTTCAACGACTCCAAGCCCGCGATGCAAGCACAGGGCTATGGGACACAGGTCGCGGCGCTTGAGGCCGGCGAATCCGTAGAGCTTTCCCTGTACGCGGACAGCAACCTCTTGGGCACCTTGTATGACGGCATGACTCTAGGCGCACACCGGGTTATTCAGAGCTACAACATCCCACTGAGCAACCCGCGTGACGAAAGCCTGGGCTACAAGCCTCAGAAGGCCAAGGCATACGACGTTACATCGCCGCGCTGCATGCAGGTCCGGGACAATGACAACGTCCTGATGATGGGCAGTGACGGACAGTGGCGCTGTGAGGGCTGGGCATACAGCATCGTTGCCCAGTTCGTAGCCTCGCTTTGGGAAGCAGAGGTTAAGGAGCCAGGCAGCTACCGCAAACGCATTCAGGCACTCCGAGCCTCGGTGGAAAACGCAGAGCCGATGCCTGCCACCGGCGTAAGGGTTATCGTCGACACGACCGTGAAGGTCTAAGACTACAAGCAGCGGACCATTGAGCGCTTGTTGGCGAAGGTTGAACACAGCTCTGTTGGTAAAGAAATCCACTTCGCTATGCCGCAAGGTCAGGACGAGATCTACTCCCTCACCCAGTTCCCTGCCGCAAACACGACTTGGGTCATCGACGCCAAGCCCGCGGCAAAGCCTACCCCGCAGCAAGCACCCATGGAGCAATTGAGTTTCCTGGCAGGCTGAATTCAGGTCGATCGTGCGGTGGCCAGTTACAATGCCGATCATGGCCACCGCGCATAAACTTCGGAGTGTATTCGTGAACAATCCCGCAACCACTGAACGCCCAGGTTTGAAGCTCCTCGCAATCGAAGCCAGGCCCGAGTCATTCGCTTTCCACTACAGCCGCGACGGCCGTGAGTGGGCGGTTGAACTGGGTGCGGTAGCGAGCGAGAAACTGCAAGACCTGATCAACGGCGCGTCCGACCTGGATCAAGCAACGCTCAGCGAGCTCCGCAAGTTTGGCCTCGTGGTGTTGAATCCGGATGGCGGAATTAAATACCCGGTCTCAGTGACCGAGATCGGATTCAGAACTGCCAAAGGTCTGGCCGAAATTCAAACCGCGCCAGCGGTGCCAGGCCGGATGCTCATCACAGACCCTGAGTGAGTTTATGATTACGACACAGCAACGCGAATACACCGTGGCCATGGCTTCATCCGGCAATAGCTATCTGATTCACCGTTTCTTCCACGAGGTGCTTTCAGGCGGGACGGGACAGGAATCGCATATTTACAGCTCAAAGTGCGGCAGCGTAGCTGTTCCAGGGATAGATCGGGATCCTGAGTTGGTAAAAACGTCAAAGCGCTGCAAGCGTTGCTTCAAATGAGTGAGCCCGGCACTGTCCGGGCTTTTTGTGACCTGCACTTGGACTCGCCTTTAAATCCTCAGTGAGGAATTCGCCCTAAGCTGAGGGATTGGTAGAGACGGGCGAGTTTATTCAGGCCCACCCCAGACATCAGGGATGTTCGGGGGAACTCAAGCTTGCGAATACTCAGATGAAGATTAGATAAATGCCGTTGGGCACGACTGTTCAATTGGATGCTGGACGGGACTTTTCCCGGGCGTTTGAAACTCATCACCGGCCAACACTCTCTCGCAAAGCTGCTTCACAAATGCAATATGAGCTGCTTGTTTGGCCCCTTTCTCCGTCGAGTCTTTGACTCTGACCCTTACAGACCCATGCAGAAAAGCGGCCTGCATGAATATCGAATGGGTATAGACATTTTTTATCAGGCAGCGGCGCTTGATTTCAGTAAGAAAGGTGATCGCATCTGGAGCGCGGGGTAACGTGTTGATGACGTGGGAGCAGACCTCCGCATGGGTTGCTAGATCCGGCACCACATCTGCGATGTAATCCAAAGCTACTGAACTGCGCGTCATCAAGGCATGACGCAAAGCGGTTTCACTCACAATCTCACATGATTCAAAGTCGAAGACCTCAGCATTGGTCGGAGCTATACGGCCACTACGATTCCCGCGCCTGGTGTTTGAAGCCGAGCCTTCTGGTGAACCATCAAGCCCGATTTCGTACATGGATCTACTTTCTAAAAGATTGCTCACTCAAATCTACCTTCTGAATCGAACAGCCTTGTAGCACGGCGTTTTTGACCCAGGCAATCCAATAACTGCAAGGATAAATCCGAGCCCAACAATTTAGTTCATTTGCGGTGAAAGCCTGAGGTTCTGCCACAACGAAAATGGCATCAGCATGTGATCATCTAGTCCAATGACTCATGAGTACAACCAATGAAATCCACCCTGACTTCGGCCGCAGGCCTGCGCTTCGTCAAGTTCGACATCGAGCGCTGCATTCGTATCGTGACTGAGGACGGCGAACATTGCCTGCCGATTGACCCTCGGCAGTGTGAAGACATTCTAGCGCCGATTGCCCTGGATGGATCGTTGAGCATCGGAGACCACCAGCGTTTGAATCTCATCACCATTGAAATTGGTGGCGCTTCCTACGCGGCTATGGACACCATCGATGGGGAGCTCTACCAGCGGGCTGCCAATGCAGAATCCGACGATTACTCGCACATCTTCTCAGAAGGTTCGTATGGAGGCGTCGTGTGGCGCGTTGTGGGCTACCTCTCCAACCGTCCTGGCGATGCCTTGCAGCTGAACAGCGGTAATGACGAAGCAGGCGTGCGGGCAGCCCTGGGCGCTTTCCAGTCGCTTCTTTCGCCAGCACCTGCACCCTCCCCAACTCGTGTGGTAGTGGAACTCTCCGATGGCGGCTTGGTGGGCATACATAGCCAACAACCTGTCGAGGCCATCGTTGTGTGCTTCGACCACGAGGATGAAAGCAATGGAAGTGTCAGCGAACAGGCACAGTGGTTCAAGGACAATGCCGGCAAGACTGCGGCGATCTGGCATCACCGCGACAATGCAACAGAGGAGATGCAGGCCTTCTTCGCCAAGGCAGCAGAGCGCTCCACCGCCCCAAGTTGAAACTCTGACCGCTGGCCCACCAGCGCCGGTATTCGGCAACTATTGTTATCGTCGAATTCCGAGATGTCGAGCGCGGTACCGGGCTAGAATCCACTTAACGCGTACTGAGGAGAACCCAATGCAAATTCAACCCGAAACAACGTATCGGTTCACTAAGAGCGGCAACCTTGTCCGCACCAAATCACCCACTGACTACGGCGGACGTGGCAACTGGGTTGTTGCCCGCATCGACACCGGAAAAGAAATGATTGTGCCGGGACGTGCTCTGATCGATCCCGACCATCCGGATTGGTCTTAGGGAGCGCTGGAAATACAGAGTGTGCCGTAGGTTCTGGCACACTCAGAGCGACCTCACAATGTGTCCATCATCCAGCGGACACCATCGAGGTCATCATGCAAGGTAACATCAGCTACCGCCCTTCCCCTTTCCCAATTGCCACTAAAGCCACCAACGGTTTCCGAACGCTGGCTGAACTCTGCACCTTGTGGAATGTGCTCAGCGCCGTATGCCTGACTGATGATGGTGCTGAACTGGACAATTCCTTTCTGCACTTCGACAAGGGAGACGACGTCGCCGATGTCTGGCACTGGTTTGAGCAGCAGAACCCCTTGTTCGTAGCAGCGAGTGCTGGGCAGCACATCGGCGATGACCATCCATTCCGCACCTTGGGATTGGTCGAACAGGCCCTGGCCCACGTCGCAAGCATTCACCCTTCCGTCACGCAAGTCGTCTACGGCGATGATCTGCGCTGGCGCTACTCGGCGAGCGGGGGCGCACCGGTAGCTTTCAATCGCACTGAAAACATCAGCCTTCTCGAAGACGCTGCTGATGAAGCATTCGACCGTGCACTGCAGAACGTGGTCCTCACCTTGGGCAAGGTTAGCAGTAGCTGACTGCCGGCACCTCCTCGCGGTGTACGTGCTTCTGGCACATGATAGTTGCCCTCACGATGAGAACTCATAACCGAGCTCACAAGAGGGCCACTAGATGAACACCCCACGAACTATTCCCGCAGCGGGTCTGCGATTCACGAAGTTCGCCATGGAGCGTTGCCTGCACGTTATCTACGACAGCGGCGAGCACTACATGCCCTTGGACGCCCGCCAGCGCGAAGAGATCCTTGCCCTGGTTGCCAATGCGACCAGGCTGACTGATGAAGACGCCGCCCGCCTGGCGCTCATTCACTGCGAACTTAACGAGACCATCAGTATCGTGCTGGATACCCTGGACAGCCCCCTGTACGCGCTGGCCAGCGACCCCAACGATCTTGAGCACATGCTATCAACTGGTCATTACGCCGGTGTCGTATGGCGCGTGGTGGGCTTCCTGTCTGATACCCCGGACGAAGCCATTCAACTCAACGTCGGGACCTGTGAGGCGAGCGTGCGTCAGGTGCTGGAAGCATTCGAATCCTTGGTTGAGGCAGCAACTGCCCCAGTCCGCCTTGTGGCAGATGTCACTGGTGGCGCACTGCACGGCATCTATGCCGAGCGACCGGCGGAAGTGGCATTCATCAGCCATCACCGTGACGACCTGGACGAGGAGCAGGTCCGGGAAGGCTACACCGCCACCAATGGCCAGCCAGTGGCTATGTGGCTGCAAGACTCTACTGGCGGCGAGAAAATCGTGGTTGACCACTACTTCACCGAGCTCAAGAAATCCGCGCAACGGAGCGCGGCGGCTTAAACTGGGCATTCGTCGCGCCGGCGTCATGCTGGCTATCTCCGGTGCCGCTGGATCAACTGGATGCAGTGGCACCCAATTCTGAATTATGAGGGGGCATCTTGGCTGGGGAAATTTCTGTAACGTTCGGCTTCTACTTCTGCGTAGAGCCACAAACGGTTGAGGGCAAGCAAACTTCCAGCCTTTACGACCTGGTCGAACCAATTGATGAGACGTTGGCTGGACGCTTCTTTCAAGCGGAAGATGAAAATACGAGTCGTTATGCATACGGTTGTGCCAGCGGGTGGTTCGGGCAGGAGATGACAGGCACAGGTAATCTGCCTGCCGGGGACCGCTGGGCAGACTTCAAAGTCCGCAACGGGGATTTCGAAGCGCTCAAGAAGGAGTACCAGCGCTTCATTGAAGACGACAACGTTATTCAATTGAAAGCGTTGATGGATGAGCACTATGGACCGGACTCCTACGAGATCCGCCTGGGATCATTTGCCGGTCAATCGTTCTAAGCCACTTCCTCACTTGATATGCACCCCGGGCTGGTATGGCCGGGGCTCTGTCGCCGGCTATCCAATCCCAGGGTTATCACCGATACTCGTGGCCATCTGCCCTACAGCACTTGTAGCGCGCATCTAACGAGTGACGGATCACCCATGACCACGCTGGCCCGGGGGCGCAAAACCACCCCGACTTCCAAAGCCAAGCCAAAGAAACCAACGGGACGGTTGAGCCGCGCCCAATACGCTGGTTACGAGGCATGGCTTCAATTCAAAGTGGCTTACGTTCTCTATCTGGATGAAAGCACCAGTACAGCAGACCACTCAGAATACGCTCAGTGGTTCGACGGGGGCGTACTGGGCTCGCGTGCGTTTCACCACGACGCTCAAACCCTCACCTCGACAATCAACTTCTCCAGCCTCATCACTTCCCGGCCCGACACCGTCATCGAGGAGGATTTATCAACGCTTCCTACGCACCTGTACGCCCTGGACGTTGAAGACATAGCCGACTTTACGGGTGATGACGTCGTGCAGGCCTGGGAGAGCCGTGCCCACTCTTGTGGCTCACAAGAAGCTGCGGCCGAGATGTTTGCCCTCTACAGGGTGTTGATCGGGGACGATGAGTTTTATGCCGGCGCAACCACCTACCTTTACCACCCAGACGTATTGGCCATCTTCACCCCGATCGCCGAGGCAGAAGCGACAATTCAGAAAGTGTTGGTCGATCTGGAAGCGGCACACGTGCAGGGCCCGGTGATCGATACCCTGCCAGAGGCTGTGGAAGTACCACTGCTCAGCCTGGGCGACATTCGAGACCTCAGCACGGAGCAGCTTAAGTCCGCTTGGGCAAACAGGCCGGATAGCTTCGCGTCACTTGAGGCTGCTGCAGAAACACTGGCCATCCTCCGATCGCTCAACTCGGCTCAGCTGGAGAAGTCCAGCTATCGATTGATGATGGATCACGAACTGATACAGGAGCTTGGGGATTCGCTTCCAAGCGAAAGCGAAGCATCTGCGCCGTCGCCATCAGTCGAGCTGGCCATGCTCAAGGTCGACCGGCGAACAGTGCGCACGCAGGTTTCAGTTATTCGCCCAGGGCAAGCCAATTTTCGGGGGACCATGTTTGCCAGGTACGGAGGGGAGTGCTGCATCTCTGGCTGCAGAGTGGATACCCTGCTGGAAGCTGCCCACATCATTCCCTATCGCGGAGATCAAACGGATGATGTAAGAAACGGGCTGCTGTTGCGGGTAGATCTACACCGCCTGTTCGATGCGCACCTGATAACAATCAATCCGGTCACACTCAGGGTAGAGGTAGCCAACTCCGTAGATGATGCTGAGTATCAAGCCTTAAACGGCAAGCGTATGTTCGTGTTCAGCCCGAAACCGAGGATTCTATTCCTGGAAAGCCATTTCCTAAAGTTCGTTGAGAACACCACATTATAACCAGTTGGTAATTTAAGCGCGCGGCGTCATGCGAAAAGTTAATATGTTAAAAAATGTTAGAAATTAACGTAGGTCTTTTGGGATGACATATTAATTGGATCCAGTATTTTCACGGTTCAATCAATTGGATATCTTTCTAATGCGACCTAAGCTAGACCTTGGCCCTGGCCATGCAGAGGTACAGTCAAGGCAACATATCTCCCGGCATGAATCGACTCAAATTAAGAATCAAGCAGGTTTCACGATGCTTGAACTGTCAATTGGCCTAGCAATAATGGCAATTATTGTTATCTACACCACGCCTAACTTGATCGAAGATCTGAATGAGAAACGTGCGAACATCACAGCTCAGGAGACACAAACGCTGATCGATGCAGCCCGCACTTACAGAATTCGAGAAGGGAAATGGCCAGGAAACGCGACTTGCGCAGATGCATTTTTGGTTCTTCAAAATACAGTACCTCCATTTCTCACTGGGGCACCAGATAAAAACAGATTTAACTCTCTGGTTACGCCGTCCTGCACTCAATATACATTCAGCATTGATCAAACCATCATCAAGGACTGGTCAGGAGTTGTTGCCAATCTTTTGCCATCGACAAAGGAGGTCGACACGTCAAAATCGCTCATTCGCACTACAATCGGCATCCCTGGCACCGAGCCTGCCCTTGATTCCAAGCTTTCCAGGATTGCGACTGGAAACGCCGAACTCAACCGTATGAGAACCGAATTACTTCTCGGCGGAAATGATATTTCTGAAGTAAATGAGATAGCTGCTGTATCGGGGGTTTTCAGCGGAAATCTCTCGGTAAAGGATGCGACCCTGTTACATGGGCTGCTGACCGCAGAAGGCGAGTCTCAGTTTATGAAAAAAGCAGTATTCAATGACTCTGTAGTTCTAACAAAGATTGTTACAGCCAAGACACCTTGCCCCGAAAATGGCGCGCTGGCGAGGGATGCTACCGGTATGACCCTATCTTGCCAGAACGGACAATGGGCTGGTAACGGAGGTCTTGAAGGGCCGTACGCTGTGACCGGATCAAATCTGGGCGCATGGAAAATGTGCACTCTGAACTATGGAAGCGGTAACGCCAAGTCGCTCAGCTACAGTGGCGGAAATTGGTATTATTCCGGGAGCGGCACACAAATAGTCTATTGCTATCGCTAATTGTGTCGGGGTAGATGGTTAGAAACTCAGCTAGGAATTCGACCGTAGTTTCGAACCAGAGGTGGACGAAGGGTAAATGCTCACATGCCCTGCTTGCGTAGGCTCTCCAACTCACGACTGAGCTTGCCATGAGGGAGAGTGCCGAGCGTGAACCGTTGGAGAGCCCGATCTAGACGAGCGATCTCGTTTGTGACCTTAGCGGACGCTGCATTAGCTGCTCTACGCTGGGCAGGCTTCATCTTGACTTGACTCTTTAGCTCAGGACGATTGAAACAGAACTGTTAGTACGGCGCATGACTTCGTCCTGTTGCTTCTGCGAGGAGGCCTTAGCTAACTCAACAGGGTCAGCATCGCTGACGATTGAGGCGACGACACCATACTTGCGGCCTTGCTTGCGGAAGAAGTCGAACACCTCCAGTTCCGCAGGCTTAAGCATTGCGAAGTTATGACCATGCAGCGGGAGCGCCTCAGCCAGCTTCGCGATAACAGAATCTGGAATGAGCCCAAGTTTGGCAACCAGCTCTGGTGGAAAAGCGCGTGCATTTTTGGCAGCGGTCGAATTATCCATCGGTCGATTCCTGTAGTTAGGGCTGTATTGGGGAGCGGCCTGGCATGACGTTTGATTTCCCGATGAAGGTCAGGCTATCCCGGTCAATCGGTACTCCAGGCCACTCCCCAATCCAGCCGTTGTTGAGATGGTAATATTTTACTGCGCTTTACACGTGCCACCACCCTGCTCGTGGAGCATTCTTTTCAGTGCTAGCCTGGCGTGTTGGTTTGAGCCTCAATCGAGGCAAGGAATTCGGCAGAAATACTCGGAAGTATCTGGCTATACACAGTCCAGACTGTGTACCCATCCTGCCGTTGGACGCTCAATTTCCAATCCGAACGCAAACTGATCGGAACGAGTTCATTCGTCTTTTTGCGGTCCCCAGTACGCATATTTTTAGCGACCTTGAGGTAAGGTGTTGCATCTGTGCCAACCAGTTCAACAGTCGCTCCGCCATATGTCTGCAAAAACACAACGCCATCATCCTGTACAAGGAAGCGATCCGCTTTCGCGTCAATGCAGAGTTCCAGTGCTGATTTCATACTCTTTACCTATAAATTGAAGTTACTGGCAGGCAATGGAGTTGGTTGAGGCGGTGTATCACCGACGTAGACGAACTCCCGAGCAAGGTGGTCCCAAAGGTAACCGTGCTTGTAGGCCTCAGCACGAACGCTGTCTACCCTGTCGCTCATACAATTCACTGGCTGGCGAATAACCGCCCTGCACTTCACTTTGACCCACTCTGGCAAACTCATACCTCATCCCGCCCATATGTCCATTTTGATGGTGACAGTAAAACTGAGTACGCCGCGTGCCAGAAGCACCTAATGGTGAAGTGTTCACGATACATCACGGCGTACTCGATAGGCTTTTCGCTTATTCCTCCCATTCGATCACATCCCAGTCGTAACTGATCTCGCAGCCATCGCCAGCGGTACGCCAGGTGCAGTCACCCTCATCTACCCTGGTGAGCTTCTCTTCAACGGTTGCCTTGGTATTCCAGTGGCGAAGCTTGCACAGGACGGTCGTGCCTGGTGCTGGAAGTCGGTCTTTTGCAGTGATCCATGCCATCGGTTGATTCCAGTCAGTTGTGGTTCAGCACCAAGAGGACGGCGCTGATAGAGAAAACACAATACCGCCTAGTCTGGCGTGCCTGAAGCCATAAAGCGGGGCTGAAAATCTGTTCAACCGACATGGATACGCAGGGAGCATCGGAGCGCCTTCAGGCTGACCCCTTAAGGGACAAAGGGCTGACGTTTCGGGATTAGCTAGCTGTTTGAGTGAAGATGCTGTCGTAAATCCCAGCTGTCAGAACCTCTTTCAATCCCTCAGCGAGGGCAGAAAGGGACACAATTTTGGCCACTTCAGCCACTAGAGCAGAGAAGGTGCCGCCTGAAGGCATGTCCTGGACAACTCTCAACAGAGCAGTGCGCTGAGAATCATTCAGGGCCACACCTGAAACCTTCTCTACCATGCCGGCAGCATATTCAGCATCACCCTGCCCGAACGTTACTCGCTGCACAGGCGCTGCCGAGATCGGCAAGTCACTAGCAGCGATGGCACCACTCTCAATGCCTTCCAGGACATTGACGAATGCCGCGTCTAGACGGCGCTCATCACGAACAAAATCTGCAATCTGGCTGAGCTTCTTTGCGTCCACTGCTGTTACCTCTGATTCAGAAACGAGGGATTTGAATTGGTTCAAGGATATCCCAGCTTACAGAATCGCGCTGCTGGACAATCCGCTGCTGGATCGGGGCCCCGTGGGCTTCTGACACACCTATTGACCACGATAATGGACGCCACAGCAGAAAGGGGCATCAGATGGTCATCAACGAGAAAGAAGTGAAAAAAATCGAGGCTTATGCCTGCGCTCGGGATTTTCGTACTGGCAAGCGGACTCGTATGCGCGACTGGCGTGTAACCGTTCAGTTCGTAGATGGCCACGTATGGAACGACGGTGGCCACGGCACCCGTAAAGCTGCTCTAGCCTATGCCCAACGCTATGCACGCTGAACGCCGCGGCAGCTGCACTGCTCCTTGAGATTGCTCCGCCGTTACCAGTTGCTGGTGGTGATCAAGCCAAGGCATCGGATTCCGCACACCGGTTTTGACTCTGTTCTCTGATGTTCCCGCGTTAGTTTATTAACCATCAAGTTGGGGTCGATGCTTCTGGCACACCAATATGCCCCGCAGTATGAACGTCCCGAATTCGCTCTGGAACATGCCATGCGCCCCATTCATTTGTACGAGAACACTCGGTTGAGTCCCACCGATGAGCACCCTCAACCACCCGGTGAGTTTTCCCCCTGTAACTGTGGACACCCAGGACCACTAGGCCGTGAACGTTGCGGTGCCGATATGGCAGCATTCGCAGTTCGCTGCCCGGGCTGCAACAAATCTGTCCAAGCGTTCACTGAACAAGCTCTGCCCGTGAATTGGAATGCAGTGAGCCGTAAACACGCCCCCGTCCAGCCGGCGGTTTACAAATGAACGCAGCGCCGGCTAAGCGGCGAGAGCGCGCAATCGAATTTACGGGCCAGAAGGTTCGTGCATTCCAGAACGGTGCCAGCAACGTCACTAGACTGATCGTTAAAGGCGCTGCACGACAGTGGCTGATCGACCAATCCCCAGCATGGGTTGCGAGCCACGCTGATGAGCTCTGCCCCTTTGGCCAAGCTGGGGATCTGCTTTGGGTGCGCGAAGCCTGGAGCCAGGACTTCGCTAACCATTACCCTTTCACCACCACTTGGTATCGCGCGGATGACGATCGCAGCTATGAGATAGATGAAAAGGACGGAGTCCGAGGCATCTACAGTCCAGAGCATGATGAGCACGTACCTTTCAGGTGGCGCTCCAGTCGTTGCATGCCGCGGAAAGCAAGCCGACTGACCCTCGAGATAACCGGGCTCAAAATTCAACGCCTACACGACATCAGTGATCAAGAGATCATCGGCGAGGGCGTGCGTCAGGCGCGTGATGGCAGCGGGTGCTGGGTTGGCCGTGAAGGCCCCCGACGGTTAATGACCCCATGGCTGACCGCCCGCGAAGCCTTCATCGACCTGTGGGAAGAGAAGCACGGCCCCGGCAGCTGGGAGGCAAACCCCTGGGTTTGGTGCATCGAGTTCAAGAGACACATCAATGGCATCTAACCGACTGCCCGTAGCCTCCCCTACAACCCACACTCACGAGGTGCATCATGACTGACATCCAACGCTGGATCACCGTGCCTTTACCGCTCACCGTTGACATGGAAGTGGCATTTGCAGAGGCCTGGTACTCCAAGCGGCGCTGCATTGATGACGTTGAAATGGCTGATGCCTGGGAGGCGGCATGCAATGCTGCACCTGAGTCGCCCCAGGATCCACGCACTGAATCCCTCCAGCGCCAGGTAGCTCGACTTAACGACATGGTTCTCAACACCGGTAAGGCCCGCGAAAAGCTTCAGGCAGCAAACGATGAATTGCTTTCCTTACTACGGGAGTCACTGGCCCGCGACGATGCAGGGATTTACAGTGTGTCCATGACGCCGTCCTACCGGGATCGCGTGCGCCAGGCGCTACACAAACACGAAGTTCGCCGACCGGGCGTAGCTACCCTATTCCAAGAAACGGCTGATCACTTCCAAGAGGCCCTCGAGACTGAGCGCCCAGGTTCCGAGCAGATCCGGGGCATCCTTAACGACACTATCGCTCGAGCAGAGGCAGAACGTGATGCTGCACTCGCTCAACTTCAGGCCCTTCAGAATGAACCGGTATCGGTGAAGCTGATTGTTGTGCACCGAGGCAATGAAGTTGACGAACCTATGGTGACCTTCAGCCCCGAGTTTGCCCGGCAGTTTGATGCCCTCCCCGCCGGAACAGAGGTATGCCTGTACACCAGTCAGCCGTCGCCTCGTTTCCGCGGTGAGGGCCTGGCCCAGTTGGCGTTTCCGACCATGCTTCGGAAAATGTGGTCCGGTAGTGACGTTCAAGGTTGGCTTAACGAACAAGGGCCGGTCTATGTATGGCCCTCGCTGCAAAGAGCCTCATTCCAATCGCGCGTGGCACCCTGGCTGGTCGAGTGCTTTGGACATGCGATCGCCCAAGACACACAAGAGCGCAACCAACGGTTTCTTGAAGAAGCCCTTGAGTTGGTTCAAGCATGCTCCTTGACCTCAGACGAGGCTCACCAGTTGGTCGACTACGTATTTGGACGGGATGTTGGCGAGCAGTCGCAAGAGGTGGGCGGCGTTATGGTGACACTGGCTGCTCTCTGCTACGCCAACAGTCTGGCTATGCACCAGTCCGGCGAAGTAGAGCTCGATCGAATCAGCAGCCCAGATGTGATGGCGAGGATACGTGAAAAGCAGAAAACCAAACCAGCATTCAGCCCTCTGCCTGGAGCTCACCCTGATCGGTGAAAGGAGCATTGATGGACTCGATTACGGATGCGATAGACGCCAAAACTACAGCGCGGTGGACCTTCGCATGTTCGCGTTGCCCCTGGAACGGATTCAAACCCGAGGTGACCGTCATTGGTTACTTCGCAGACTGTCCTGAGTGTGGATGTTCTTGCACTACGGACGAGCCCACCCATGAACCGATATCAGCACAAGCTGACAACAACTGACTCTGGGATAGCCCTGCCTGTCCTGGGCGAACCATGAGCATGTAATCAAAATTGGATGATTATGAGCAATCAAGAAAACTTGGTGAGAAATACAGTTTTGTCCTGCACCCTTAACTTAGGGGTCGGTGTTCTATGTATTGCTATGCTGTCCGGGCTCATAGCTGTAGTGCCCGCTATCGAGCAATGGCGAGCCCAAATGTGGGAGCACGTGTCGGGAATCATCACCGACGGCGGCACTAGCTTGATGCCCGCGGCCTACATTCAATGGGTAACCTTCCTAGTCGCGGCCTGGTCGCTGTGCATCGCATTGAAACTGGGTATACAACATTCCCTATGGTGCATTCCCTTTGGAGTGCTGACATTAAGCTCAATTCTACTGGGCGTGATTCCGTCGTATTACGCGATGATGTCAGTGTGCGGAGAATGGACACGGGACTTCATCTCCACTCAACCATTCGCCATCAGGACTGCGGTGGGTTTAGTTACCATCCTTCCCGCCCTAGGCCCTATTCTGTTGTTAACCTGCCTAATAGCGATTTCGTGTGGTGGCGACCCTGAACCGAACAAGCAAGCGGCAGAACAATGATGGAGAGGCCCGATTTAGTCTGGATCAATGACTCCCCGTCAATGACCATGCTAAGCTGATCTACAGTCAAAGGGCCTGTTAATGACTGATCAAAACCTAAACTTAGTTATAACCCATGAAAAAGCCTGTCATCGCCAATCACAAGTTGACAACTTTTAGACACCCATAATTTTCCCAAGGAGAGTGTCATGTTTTACAAGAGTTTGTTGAAAGCGTTTGAAGCCGGGGAGCTGGCGATAAATATCGATGATGCTGATAATTCGATAGTGGTCACTAGCCTTAAAGGTTCTAAACTTATCAACCTGAAAGCTAAATTCTTAACTGAAAAGGAAAGGTTTTTCTTAGCTGAGTCAGCTAAATACTTCACAAAACCATGCAATCCAGAGGAGGCTATGCAAAGAGCTCTTAAGGACCTCATCGAGGATTGCGACAGAACGATTGAGCGAGCCCGGCCCTATCTAAAACCTAGAGTCCGCTGAGTCAGCACTAAGCCTTAACAGTCAGGTACTTTTAATCCTAATATCGAGTCGGAATAAAATGTCGAGATCATTGGCAATGGTTGAATTTGAGGATGGCCGTAAGCTTTACCTCATTTATGACTGCACCGTTTGCTATGCCTTTCGCCCCCTTTTTGAAACCGCAAAAGCTGCCTGGGATTGGTACGTAGGCGGTAAGCCCGATATTCCGGAGCCACCTAACGCATCGAGCACAGAACTACCGGTAATCGTAACCACGGACGTGCATTTCGAAGGGCAGGAGCGCTGGCAGTACGAATCGAGAGCTTCAGCCGATTCAATGTGGCTGACTGGGCCGCGAAATTTTGAAGAGCGCATGGATGAGCTGAGTCGATACGATGGGCCCTGCGACGGGTACTACTCGTCTTAAGAGGAGACAGGCAGCCCAATTTGAGGGCCACCTGCAGGGCTGAATCAATGCGAGGCAGGTTTTTTAGGTGCAGGGAAGCGCGGCTGCAGAAATGCCTGCTCGTAGCCTTCTTCATCTGGGAACAGGTTGTGTTTGTCTGCAACCAAAACCTGATAGACCCGCTCGACCTCACCACGTACATCGCAAACATGCGTCTCCATGGCCGCTGATGCGTCAACTGGCACGCACTTCGTACGCAGGCCCTGCCCGGGCACTGATGACAATTCGACGAGGTCGGTGCGCTCTTGCTCAATCACCTCGCCAGCCTTTGCCAATTCAGCGTATACGTTGACCATATAGGCATTCAGCTGATGATCCATCCCGGCCATCGAGATTAGCTCAAACCCAACGGTGCCAGTCAGGCCGACTGAATAGGCAAACGATGGAGAATCGTCGCCTCCGAATACTGGTTTCACTGCATAGCCTTGAGCGCCGATCGCCCCATCGATCTCCGCGGCCATGCTTGGCCCAAGCAAGGAAATGCGAATAGCCCGGACCACATCGACAAGGTTTTCCTCAGTCACCAGTCCATCTTGTACCAGCTGGTTGAGGTGGAAGCCTACGGTCACCGATGGCGCGAGCTCAAAGGTCATATTTGCCGCAAGCGTACTCATCTGGAAGTCATTGATGTGATTAACGATGCCAGGCACTTGCAGCTTGAGGGCGGCGATTTGAGCAGGTGTAGCTTCGGGGAGGTCGTTCATGGGTACTCCGGAACTGTGCGTTTAGTGTCTCAAGTTGATGTCACTATTTTGCCCTGCCCAGCCAGTGCCAGAAGCATCAAAATAAATTTTGATGAGTTCGTCTGTGGTTGCATTTCTACCTGTCGATATACTCAACCCCACTTGGCGCGATGATTCGCCTGAAATCCGATCTGATGGAATGAACCATGTTCTACGAAGACATCAAGACAGCCATGCTCGCCGGTAAGCTCAAGGTTGGCCTTTACCCGCGGAACAGCATTTCGCACCGCGATAAGATATCCATTGAAGCTCCAGGTCTGCTCGGCATCAAGGCGAAGCTTCTGACAAAGGCTGATCGGTTGGCGCTCGTTAATCTGGTGCATCAAACCGCCGGTGATGCAGCGCGTGAGTTGACGGCTTCGACCGTTCAGCAATGGCTTGAGGAACGCAAAGCCGTGCTGTTAACCGGTAAAGCTGCCAGCGGCAAAACCACTTTCCTTCAAGCCGCACTGCCCAACGCAGTTTACTTGAATGGACGCACGTCGGATTGCTCGAACGCAAACTGGTTCTGGTACCAGGTGAGCAAAGACCCACACCTCCCCGTGGTGATCGATGAGCCTCAAGCGTTCCCTGTTCTGGTTCTCGGCGAGATCCTCAAGATCATCAAAGAGCAAAATCGTGGATACGTGCTGGTTAGCCAGGCCGAGGGTGGTTCGGGATTCACTGAGCTATGGGCGTTGATGACAACGGCGCCGGTCGGTTTCCCTGGCTACCCTCAGATTGACCCCAATTTTGTCTGGGTCAAATTTCAGCGCAGCCGAGATGTCACCACTGCCATGTGGGTCGGCAAGATCGTTTAATGCAAAGCCGCGGGAGGTGATGGCAACGGTCTATGTGCTGACCCCTTGAGATTGGCATCGCAATAGGAGACCAGGGCAGCATCTAGATTTATCAACCACCGTGGCCGCATCATGCCGCCTCAATTGGTCTCTATATGCCACCCATGTCATCTGAGTGCGATCATCACCACGATGCTGATGATTAGAGTATCTTCAACGGATTGTTTTCAGTAACTCGATCGCCGTTTCAATCGCTCTGTCAGACCGATCGACGATCGCGAAGATCCTTTCGACGGAAGGAGAGAACAAGCCGGTTCCGATCAAGCTAATGTTGAAAGGTGCGCCCTGATCTACATTCGCTTTGGCTTTTTCCCACCCGCCTCGCTCATCTGCGGCCTTGACCTTCCCTTCGAGGATGCCAGCAATGGCAGTGACATTGAAACCGTCATTGAACAAGGATTTGATTCCCAGCAATGTAGCCAACTGCATCTCGTGACTCATGTGGCTTTCAGTGGCCGTGGTAGCTGTGTTCATGTCCGCAAAACCTCATGTTCTAGATCTGTTGATGCTTTCTCTTTGGACGCAAGATCGGGCTAGCCGAGCCTGAACTCAGGCAGACCGCCATGATGCCAAAGGTTATCCGCCTGGCAACTCAAACCCCCGCAACGGAATTCATTCCAAGTGAAGCCTGCAGCTGGTGGCACATCCAGAGCGGACCGACACTGGAAACCATCAAAACACTGGAGACCACGATGGATATCAAAGACACCTGCTGGAGCCTGGATCAACTGGCAAACTCTACAGTAATGGCCCAATCGAACCGGGAAGCGGCCAGCTCTGCTTCTAATGCGATCCTTACCCTTCGCAATATGCTGGATCTGCCGGCAAGCGCAAAAGTGGATGATATTGTCGCGAAGGTCCATCAACTGATGCAGCAGATCCCCAGCGCCAGCTAATTCAGACCTACTGCTGGACGGTGAAGGCCTTGGCACTGCCACCCACCGAGAATCCAGCATCGCAGTGACCTTTGGGGTCTGGCATTTTTTGGATGTCGACCATCGACAGGCCATTAGCCCCGCTCTTGTAAGCCTTCATCTTCAAGCCCGTCAGGATGTAGTTCTCATCTGGCCCTAAGTCATTTGCATCGCTACCACAAGCGGCCGCCATGACAGAGCGAACCCCAATGGCGCCCTCTGGAATTGACTTGTAAACCTGAACCGATCTGACAGCGGTGTTTTGTTGGGCCATCGCCGTATCGTATGCAGAGGACTCAACGCTAGCCGGGCTTGCGGTGCAACCCACCAAGATTAATGCCCCAGCTGCGGAAACGAGAGTGAAGCCGAATCTGCTAACTGCAGGCGACGAAAACCGATTCTGGTGCATTGTCAGTCATCCATAGAAGAGGCAGGCCAGTTTAAACCCTAGGGGGTTCTGGCACACCTAGGCCAACGTGATGATTAACCCATCAATTCACTCACGGAACTGCCCATATGATCCCTACCCAGCATATCAACGAACCAGGCCAACCAGTGTTCATCAAGTTCGAGGTTCAGCGCTGCATTCGTGTCATGTACGGCATCGAATCTCAATACATTCCAATCGACCCGCGCCAAGTGGAAGGTGTACTGGAACCAGTTCGCAACGAAGTGAGCCTGGCCGAACACCCTAACCTGTCTCTGATCCTGTCCCAGCAGCCTGGAGGTGCTCAGATGGCCATGATCGACCACTGTGACGGCGACGTATACCTCAGGGCTGATGCAGGGCAGGATCCACACTCCGAGGTGAGTATGGCCCGCTTCGCCGGTGAGGCCTGGCGCGTCGTCGGGTATGAAGATGGGTTTCCGGACGAGCCCTATCAGCTCATGACGTCGGAGAGCATGCTGGCGGCCCAGTCCGTATGCAATGGACTGCTGGCGCTGCTGAAACCTGTACGCGTTGCCATGGGGATGGATGGTGGCGCTCACACCTTCATCTTTACCGATCGCCCGGCCGAGGTCCTGGTCATGGACAGTGCCCATGCGGCACAAAGCAAAGAGAGTGGCACCCTCGTGATCAATAGCCCATACCTCGGGCACGAGAATGAATATGCCGGCGACGTATACCGCGGTAATCTGGCTCGTGACGCAGTCACCCATTTCTGGCGGCAGGTCGAAGCGCACGAAGACGCTAGCGCTGAAATGCTTCCAACTCCTTAATGGCGCCTCGCCTTCCACAATCCTGCGCTGGATGAGGTTGTCTCTCCGGCGCTTTCTGGCTGTAAGGTCTGAACAGCTTCAATCTGAAACTGTTTGGTCCGAGCATCACCCTGGTAGATGCCACGCTCCACTTGCCATAGGTAATTGCGCCACTCATCTTCCTTACCATCCTCATGCGGTACGTTGCGGCCATGGACCTTCAAATCCCGCTTGAGCTTGTCCCGACTCGCCGCATCCATCGCATAGTTGAGAATTTCGTACCCATCCTTCAACTTGTCAGAAACCTTTTCTTCCAACAGTTTGCTCAGTTCTGCCTTATTCATCGCAGACCTCGAATGAATGGTGAACACCATTAGATGCCGGTGTGATCTCTATTTCAGCGTAGGCCTGAGTAGCCCGGTGTCAATCCATCCCGTTAAACAGCCCAGGCGACCCTAACTGCCGGCAGCAAGGGCACACTTTGGGCTAAAGCTACCTAGGCTAGAAATGATGACTCTGGGTGGTTCTGGCACGGGTTAAAGGGCCAGAGAATTGCTCCATCGTTAACCCAGGAGCAAAACTATGAACACGCAAGCCGAGACACTTCAGACTGTCGCTGCCATCGCCGGCGCTGTCGTCAGCACCACACCACTCTTCAAGCACTTCTGCTGCGCCATCTGTGAAGACACTGGCCTGGTAGCCACCGAGCATCAGAACGAGGCTGGCGAGTACCTCAACGGTCGCTGCTGGAACAGCTGTGAAGCTGGCAATTCAGTGGTGTGGAGTTCCGAACAAGAACAATGGGTCAAACCTTCGGATCAGGTTCGATTCACGCTGCGCAAGAACGAGGGCAGCTCTAAGAAGCCTTGGCTCGTCGAAGACACCCATGCAGACCCCGCTCAAGATCCGGTCATCTATCACTTCGCTAGCAGGCTCAAGGCAGAACGCTTCAAGTCGGACATGGAAACTGAGTACGGATCCAAGCAGCTGGACGGCTAATCGTGTGTAATGTTGGCTTTACCCCTAAACACGCAGCAAAGTGAAAGGTTAACCGTCAATGACACCAGAAGAGCGCACCGCCCTACTGAACGCCTTGTCAGATGAGGTAAAGGTGCCCTGGGAAACCAACTGCGCCGGTGAGATTTTTGTGGCGGGAGAGTCCGAGAATGGCACCTTGCGCATCGGTCATTTCCAAGGCGACGCTGCCCTGTCGGCATACGTAGTTGCGATGCATAACTCGACATTAGCGAATCAAATCTGAGCTTGGGGTTTGATCATGGCATCTGTATCGAGGACCTGAACGCCGGCGACACAGTGATCATTTAAGATCCTGGATCCGACGCAGATGGCGCTCGAACCACTGTGTACTGGATCGCGCCCGATACGAAGATGGTCTCAATAATTCCCTACGGTTTGACAGACACCCGGGAAGTCTTAGCTGATGGACTTCAAAAGGTCGTAGCCTGCATTGCCCGGACAATATAATTCAGCATACAGAATCGGACTCACTACCATGACTGCAGTTAAGCTCTCGCCAGGCGAAGAAGCGCTGATCGCTTCCATCATCGAGCACATATACCCTGACCCGCAAGCAGGAACGGTTCTGCCGGTTGAGCCTGGAGAGAAGCGTGCGGCTCAGGGCCTGGAGCGAAAAGGTCTCGTGGTCTTAGGGGTCGACGATCAGAACAGGGATCAGATGACATTTACGACTCTTGGTCAGGCAACCTACGAGCTTTTCAATTCTGTCGCGCGTAATGGAGACGCGAGCCCCGGCAAGTCGAAATTAGTCCAACCAGGCGGGCTGAAACCGCGCCTGGTAGGCACGATAAAAGCCGCGGTTAATACTGCGGGCGTTGCCTCCACGTGCGATTGGCTGGTTAGCGAAGGTCACGCTTCTGATGCCGGTCACGCCCGCGAGCTTATCCGGAGCGCCTGCGGATCTTAGCTACTGAACCCCGACACTAGGCACACCACCTCAACCTGATTACAGACTAACCCCACGTCAAGTTATAGTGTTATGAAGAAATCGATACGTTGGAAATAGTCATTCCATCAAAACTAAGCGAGCGGTGAAACTGCTATGGACGTGGTTAGGAAACTTTACTTCAAAGATTTTAACAAGACGAAAACGGGAATACTGGGTATTAAAGAGTCTTCAACTGAAGATTTGATGGACGATGTTAATCAATGGCTCGGCCGTACAGGAGTAGCATTGATCAATGTAGAAACTATTTATAGGTATGAGATGACCGGAGTTGCAGTATCATCCGGCTTCACTGGCGTTAGAGTTTGGTACCTTTACAACGCGAAGTCTTCTCCTGCCCAAGACGCCACTGGCAACTAGGTAAAATATGAGCAATCGAAAAACACTGATTTATGCTGTCTGCGGCGCAACGATTGGCATCGCTATCGGCCTGGCTGGTAAGGCGCTGATCCTTGAGCCATATTTCGCTGCAAAGCATGCGGCCGCAAATGCTGCACATCAAGATCAACTCAACGCGGAAAACCGCCAACGAGATGAACTTACAGCCGCTGAGCTTGAAAAGCTTGACCCTCGCTCAAGGAAGGCCGCCTGCGAGGGCTACATCGGTGGACTCAAGGAGCAAAACATACCGATTTCTGCGCTGATTTCTTCAGCTTGCGCGGGAACCTAGGTCCTGCCCCTGCCCCTGCCCCTAAATTTACTGTCTCACTATACTGGCACCCGGTAATACTGCCCCTAAATGGCTAAGGACAAGTTGTGTCACTGAAGCGTATTTCCAACGAGCTCGAGCAGCTCTGTACCGTCAAGGATCTGTTCGTATACGAGGTTCCCGCTGGAGATCGTCGGGAGGTCTATCCGGTCATCACTGAGTACACCCGTACATCCCCAGAATCACGGCACATGGGCCACTACGAGTTTTACAGGGCGCGCGCAGTCCACCCGGCAGCCAGCGGATCCTCATTCCATACCTGGAACAATCAGGTGTCGGTCGTAATTTGCCATCAAACCCAATGCGTGAAGTTCGGGCCTACTGGTCAATTGATAATGCACAAGAAAGGTGTAGGCCTGGGCCCAGCACTCATGTCCAACGTAATCGAGTGGCTTACCAAGCAGGATGTTGCCGGCTACACAATTGAACCCGGTTCCCTTGCCGATATCGACGCCAGCACTGAAAAAGCACGCGAGCAGCGCAATCGGTTCTACATGGCTTTCGGCTTCGTTCTTTCCAATCACGATCAGAGCAAGACAGGTATTGAAGTCATTGGCGGGAGCTTCACTGCAGAGTGCGTGGGGGATCTGCTCGTGCCTGATCGCTACCAAAGCCGCTTGAAGCCCTGGTTCGGATTTGAGTCCGATCTGCGCGATGAGCGTGAGTGCGGTGTTAAGAGCCTGGCCGAGCTTAAGCTGATTGATCGGTGGACCTATAGCGCCAGCAGCTTGTGTCGGTGGATCTTGAAACAGCTTGGATGGCCTGCTCACTTTACCACCCGACATATGCACAAGCGTAAGAGCTGGGAACCGCATCCAATCAAGACATCTGCACAAACCCCAGATTGATCGCAAACAAATGCCAAACGGACAATTCTCGAGTGAGGATGTCCGTTTTCCTTTTGGGGTTGCGTCCCCGCCGGCGGTTTAAATTTGGGGCCATGCTTATGAGTTGCATCGACGTGGCATGATCCGCACGCTTGGCAGATCAAGAACTGCCTAGGTGCTAGACCTCCATGAAACGCCTTTCCCCCAGTCAACTCATCCTCTGTGCCCTCATCGCGGGCAGCATTTCGGTCATTCTCACCTCACCGGCTAGCGCCAGCCAGGCTGCGCGTGACCGCGGCCCATCACCTACCCCGGCAGCATTCGCTGCCTGTGTTAACCACAAACTCGGCGATCGAGTAATCGTTAAGACTGCAGCTGGAAAGTCGCTGAATGGAACCTGCCGTAAATACCAGGACAAGCTGGCCGCGCGCACTCATATCCGGCACAAGAAGGACAAGGGTTGGTGGAAGACTCTGACCTCGTGGATCTGATCGGGAGCTCTGCCTTCCATGATGGTGGCGGCACGCCCCTCTCCAGGTGAGCATTACCTCAACTTAAGACTCTTCGATTGTGAGTGTCCACATGGAATCCATCGCCTTCCGCTGCTACATGATTGGTTACGCTGCCCGCCTGTTGCCGCGCATTGTGCGCAAGATCATCAGCAAGACCGTATTTCATCGGGCCTGGCTTGCGGGTCACATGGGTATTTTCGAACAGGATGGTCGTCAGCATGGGGTTACTGACCGTGTTGGCTTTCAGTACCGCAAGTAAGGAATGGAAACCGTCAACCTAGGAAGAGGTTCACTCGCCCTGACTCACCTAAGCTGGTCGTTTGAATGGCTTCCAGTTTTCCTGCGACTCAATGTCAATGGCTTGCCCGGCCGGCGTTATTTTGAATAGCGCCTTGTGACTACCCACCTGCAGTAGACCCTTTTTGACCAGCCCCCGCGCGATGCCGAGAACTATCATTGGATCTGGGTAATAGGGCCGTCCAATCCAGGGCTCGAATGAGTCTAATGACTCATGAGGGCTCTGCTGGCAAAGGTGCAGGATCCGCAGCGCGGTGATTGATAATGGCTTGTCAGTTACTTCAGGGCGAGGCTTCACAATCTCTACACCTTGGACTGCCCGGGCAACGCGGCGACCTTCGGTAGTCATTCGAACGAACAGGCTCTGCAGACTGCCGAGGCCGATCAGCCGGTGCTCAGTGAGGATCAGCCCACGTTTCTCTAATGAGCCCCATGTGGACCCTGTGCCGTGACCGACGAGCTCCATAGACTCCAAAGCCACCCGCAGAGGGCCGTCATAAGTGAGCTTGCGAACCCTCCCATCGGGACCGTACTCAATCCACCGCCAATCTGACGCCGCCCTGGCACCAGGCCCCGAGTTCGCGTCCTCGGCGGATTGATCAAGCTCATAGGCCACAACGAGGTATGCCTGCTGGCGCTTGTTCAGCGACCTTGCGATATCAGTGATGCGCGCGATAAGCTTTTCATTGGCCATTGATGTCCACGCGGGCTCCTAAACGGCGGCCTTTGTCAGCATTTTCAGATAGAAGTTGTACATCTCAACGAATTCCTCTTCGTAGCAGTCATCACGCGAATCGGGGACGTACGCGATATCTAGGCTCACGGACGGATGGATGCGTGCCCGATCGCGATAGATAGCGGCAGAAAATTCACCCAGGGAGTCGTAGTAGCGCCCCTCTACCTCAATGACCGAGTGAGCCCAGGCTTGGAATCCCTTCTTCACAGCAGTGACAATTGTTCTGTGAATGCCTCTCTCAGATAGGAGATCGTACAAAGCTGCTGCAAAAACCGAGCAGGTATCAACTTGAGCGTCTTTGCGTGCACGGCCTAGCTTTGCTGCAAGGATGACCCTTTCGATGTCCATCTTGGGCACTCAATTACCATAAACGAAAACTGTAGTCCCGCCACTCTGCGGCCCCAAAGGCCGGCTTCTCAGGGAGGCGATAAACCAAAAATTAGCCCGAAACATCAAAGGGCTGGTTGGCAGCAGGCCCACCCGGGGCACCTGAAGCAATGTTGTGGCTTTTGAGCCAGGCTTTGACTTTGCCAAGACTGTCGGCGTTGCAGCTCGCCACCGAGAACACAAAACCTGTCTGCAGCAATACCAGCAGACTCCGATCATCGAACGCGAACAGCATGAAATCGGCAGACTGTTCGTGGTGGATGATTTTGGCGGTGCTGGCAGCTTCGGGGACAAGCCAGTCGAAACCCCGCCCAGCCTCTGGATTCACGGCATTGGTAAGCTGTATCGCCCGGCGCTCTTCTCCAGGAACAGGGGGCCGTCCAGACGCAAGCATCGAAGCGTCGAACTGGGCTAGCCGATCGAATAGTGACTGTGGCACTGAATTGACCTCATGGTGCTTGCATGTAGCTGGTTAGGATAACGCCTCGGCAGGGGTCGCCCATAGCAGATGCATCATGCCGGCTGACTGATCTCGACCCTTTCCCATCTGAGGACGCTGATCGCTTTGAACTGGCTAATACCCAATGAACCACGCTCATTCCTACTCTTCGAGCCTGGCCTGGTCAGCAACGCCTCGACGTCTGGCCTTTTGGCTTCGTAGATCTGGAAGGCGTTGTAGTCGCCATCAAGCAGAACCAGCATCACAATGTCGAAAGGTTGTTTCAGGTCGATCGATCCGAGCCTACCCCCTCGCATGCGGGGGTTCGGGAAGTACCGGCCCTTGATCTGGATCTTGATCTCTACTCCATCCTTGGTCTCAATGGCGTCAAAGCCAGCCGTTCTGGCTTGTTCCAACTCCAGACCGAGGATTCGAGATGCCTCGTATTCCGCCACCTCGCCGGTGACGCCCAGGGGCTTGCCAGTCAAATGGTAGTAGCGCCTGGCTAGCGTCTTAGCTTCGCGGAGGATCTCGTAAACGTCGTCTGGTTCTTCCATCTTCATGACAATTTGCTTCCTAGGAACCACAGCTGAATCTAAAAGCGGGAATGCCAACGGCCTAGGTTGTCATGGATGGAGGTGCTTTTGTCCATTTCTGATTGAGCAAGCTCGCTCAAAAACGGAGAGGACTCTACAAACAGGCGCCGTAGCTCACCTTGAAGAATCGAAGCGCTCACTTTGCAGCTATTGAGCAAAGCAGCTTCATCACTCGTTACGGAGGCAAGCTGAGCCTCTCCCAAACTTTGGGAAGCAAGATCTCTCGCCTCACGCTCAAGCTCAGAGCGCCGAGCCTGTACCGCAATGATTTGCTCCTTCAAATTCTGAACACGTTCATCTGCATCGTCGATTTTCTGCGACAGTTCAACAGCAGATGGATTCTTTGGCAGAAGGGTCTTGAGCCAGTGATTCATACGATCGTTTCCTGAGTGGGTGTCTAATGTGAGGCAGCTACGGATGCCGGGGATAGTCATAATCCACTCAATGTTGACGTGCCACCAGCAGGGACAGCGAGTAACTGCTTTTTGATAGATGATCAGCCTGAAGGTTTAGAGGTGGGCTACTTGCCAATGGCTTTCCACCCGGCGACTTCGTATCAACGATTTTCTACCTGGGCGGTTCTGGCACACATGATTCGCCCTGAAACTGTGCTCATACCGAATTGAACACAGTGAAGCAATCATGACCTCCGCCCACGCAAACCTGATTAACGTTAAGCAAGTAGGCCTCTTCGAAGAGATCAAGGTTGAGTCTCCACGTGGGCCGATTGTAAGCCAGAGTTTCGATGAGAAAGTACGAAGCGCGATCGACGCGATCAAACAGCAAGTAATCAACGGCGCTAACTTGTCTGTGGCCTACAGTGGAGGCAAGGACAGTAGCGTAACTTTAAGCCTTGCTTATACCGCACTTTCCGAACTGAAGTCTGAAGGTTTAGAAACACCTACCCTCCATGTTGTCAATTCTAACACCAGGATGGAAAACCCAAGAATTGACCAATATACCAAGGGACAGATTAAATCTATCGAATCCTTCGCGAAGACCGAAGGCATTCCTACTCGGGTATGGGTAGCCTCACCCAACTTGAGCAACGATTATCTGGTGGCAATTCTGTCCGGGCGATCGATCATGAGTGTGGGCGCAAGTTCCAAATGCCAGCAGATGGCCAAGGCAGCACCACTTGATAAAATCAAGCGACAAGTGAAGGCCTACATTGCTGAGAAAGATGGGGTCAAAGCCAAGGATGCTAACCTAGTCACTCTCATCGGCACCCGCTTTGATGAGAGCAGCGCTCGGGCCTCCAAGATGAAGGAGCGCGGCGAGAGCGCTACCGAAGCGGTAGACGCTATGGGCAACGGCCAGATGATCCTTAGCCCCATTGCCAATTGGGATACCTTCGATGTCTTCACATACATCGGCTATGTTCGTTCTGGCAAGTTCTCAACCTACGACAACTTTGATGAGCTAGTGGAGATATATCGCGAAGCGAACGGTGGCGAGTGCATGGTCAATATGTACTTGAGCGGCACCGAGCAAGCGCGGCCAGCATGCGGGGCTCGCACTGGATGCTGGACCTGCGGCAAAATCTCCAAAGACACTAGCGCAGACAACATTATCGCAACTGAGGGTGGGGTTTATTCTTGGATGGCACCTCTTCGTGACCTCCGTGCCTTCATGCTGGCAAAGCACTTCGACCCGTCCGCTCGTTGCTGGCTTGCTCGCACTGTTAACGAAGAAACAGGCACTATCAAGATCGTCCCTAACTCGTACAGCCCACAACATTGTCTCGACCTGTTGCGTATCATGCTGACCGTCCAAATCCGTGAAGAAATTGAATCCGGTCGCCTAGGGATTGCTCCACGATTCACTATTCTGGACGAGCGTCAAATCATTGCAATTGACTTTATCAGCGCGCGATATGGGTATCAAAATAGCTTCTCGGCTTTGAGGGCGTACAAAGACATCTATGAGCGCGGGATGCGATTTGAAATTCCTTCTTTGGATTCGATTCCCAAATTCACTGAGAAGGATGTCGCATTCCGAGCTGAAGCTCCATTTGCCGACGCTGAGTATCACAGCGCCTGGCGCGGATTCCGCAACCTCGCCCATGCGATGGTCGACTGGGAAGCTACGAACACCCTGGCTGACGGGACGATTGTTCAAAGTGCCAACGTCGGAGATGAGTTCGAGATCGACGAGGAAGGTGCAGAATTGTTTATGGGCTTCGATCTCGACTATGCCCTTAATCGCATAGCACCGCTGGATAACCCCATGTTGGTGGTCGACTACTTCGTAGGGCTAGGTACGGCCACCCTTTACAAGGGCGGGCTTGGGGAATGGAATCGTATGGCCAAAATGAGTAACCAGATCTTTGTTCATGGGATAAAAGACGTGCTGCATGACCCGCACGCCCTTCTGAAGGCTCTCCAGTCCAAATTCGACACGGAACCAGCGCCGGCAGTCCTCCCAGCCTCACCAACGAGCCTCGAGCAGCTTTCATTCTGGCTGTAGCTGATTCCTCTGGGGAAGGTTCTGGCACACCTCCCCCACCCTGATACTGGGCTCATCGACTAGGAGCTTTATCCATGACTCAGACCACGACAGTCACCATCACCCGCTGCACCTCGGATACTGACCTCAAGCAACTCGGTGTCCAACCTGGTTGGTTTGTTCGGTTCGCATGCTGCTCCATCTGGCAAGAGATAACTTATGTCGCTGATGGCTGGGTGCAGTGTGTAGCCCGCGACCCGGCCAAAGGCAAAGATCTGGCCTTCGTCGGTGATCACTACAGTGCCATCAACGTCCTGGCTGACGGAAACCCGGGCAAGTACGAGCGCTGGATCGATAAGGACCGGCGAAAATCCTTCTGCGATAAATTCCACCCTGAGCCTGACAATATCGTGCGGCCGGCAGCAGCTTGATAGGCTTATAGCGGGCGTCGTATCTGCTGAACCACCCTTCTCCGGTAATCTGCTGAGCACGGACAGAGCGACGGTTCAGGCTTGGGTTGCATTGGATCTGGTGGTTCAAGGCTGAAGTATCCGAAATTTAAGGTGAAACAAGAAATGACTGTGAACGTATCCCTTCTCCTCCGCGCACACGGAATCAGCGTACTCACTGGCCAACGGCGGCTGGCAGCACTTATCGAGCTTGGCTCGCCTTTGGGCATGGTCGACCAAGATGGCGTCAACTTCGTCGTGCAACTCAAGGACGGGAAACTAATCTATTCAGAGGCGGCGATCGGCCAGTGCCTGTCCATTCCCGTACATCGGACATTAATCGAGCCTTTGATTATCAATGCGACTGCGGGTCAAAAGCTTGAGCTGCGCCCAATCCCTATGGATCGCATCCCCTCTGCTGATCCGGTTGAGTGGCTTAGCTTTGTGGGTATTCATGTTCCCGGGGCGGAGCTGAACGAGATCGAGCAAAGGCGCCTGCAGAAATACATGAAGCTTCACAGAACCGAGGCTGTTACGGACGGCAAGTCTCTGTACACCCTGGCAGGTGACCGGTTAGCTTTTTGCACCCCACCGCAACGTTAGGTGCTTCTGGCACTCCTAATATGGCTTGAACATGGTTCCATCTTGAAGCCACTTGGAACACAGCCATGACTATTCCCGATCAGAGCAACACTCAGACCTACAGCGTGTGGGAGGGTGAGGTAACCCAGTTCGTTGCCGATGACCTGGATATCTCGCACTCCGACGCCGCGGGCATCGTTGAGGGTCAGCCTTTCTACGTCCAGCAGGCGTGGGGTAAAGGTCTGAATTCCCGTGAGACAGCCGACAAGGTGCTTAAAGAGTGCCGCGATCCAAGCTGATCGCCACTCCAAACACACCAAGGCACCTCTTTTCGCGGTGCCTTTTTTATGCCTGACAGAACCTTCATGATGGGCTTCTGGCACACCGATATCGGCCACAAGATGAATCATCAAATCTTGAGGAGTCACCCATGTCGATCAATGCATTCCCTTCACTGACTGTTGTTGCCCAGTGTGTGCAGGCAACCGTCGTGATCAGCGCCAGCCATCCAACCTTGGGCCCAGTCTACTGGTGCTTTGTCGATGGCTCGGACCATAACGCCCCTGACTGCTACACGCTAACGACCAACCTTGAGGACGCAATGACGCTGCGCAAAGGCTGGCGAGAAGGAATCATGGCGTGGAGTCATCGCGACCACATGACAAAGCTGATGCTCGACAGTGAGCAGTTTCAGCAAGAGCACGACATCGACGAAACCAAAGCCTGCACTTGGTCGACCACCACTACCCTTGGAGGCGTTCTCAAGTCGCTGCAGCGACGTAGTGGGCAGGATGTCGACGCATTCACCGCCTGGCTAACCTCGGCCGCATGGCTGGATGTAGAAGCCCCCGGAGCAGCACTCGACTTTCCTCAGTCCTTTGTTTCCCCTCAATTGCAGGACTTTCCGATCTGGCAGCGCTTACAGGCATAAATCTCAAAGGCGGACGCCATCTCGCAACAATCAACAGCGACGATTCAAGGGAATATCCATGTCAAAGTTCATCAGCGGCACCTGGGGCCACATCTTCGAAGCAGACGAGCACGAACGGATGACTCGGATCGTTATCGATGCCGAAAGCCAGAAGCTTGTATTTGCTCAGATTCAACGCATGCGCTCTATGGACTCCTCCTATTCCGAAGCCTGCCGCCACGAGATGGCCGACCTGGAGGAGTCGCTCCTTGATGCAAACGCCGACTTGTTCAATGACCCAGTGGGTTTTGGACTTATCACATCTCATGAAATCCCAGAGTGGGCTGCCAACCTGACCTAAGTATCATCAAAGGAAAGCCGGGGGCATTTTGCTGCCGGCTTCTGGCACGAAATAATCACCATAACATTGGTTCATTGAACAATTTCAGGAGCTGTAAACCGTGCACATCGAACGCGACGACGAACGCCGAACCCGCACTGGAGTGGTTGTTTCTGCCGCCCATCCAACGCTTGGCCCCCTGTACTGGGAATTCGTGTCAGAGAGAAGCGTGGGCGGCCCTGACTACTTTTCAATTTCGACCAGTATGGCGCGAGCATTGCTGCTCCAACCTGGCTGGCGCGAAACAAGCGATTTGAGCTATTACGGTGGCCATCTTTCGCAGGTCATCAGGAATCAGGCCCGGGAATATCGTGACCCCGAATACTGGGGCGTTGATCTGGTGGTTGAACTGGAGGATGGCTTGGCGAGCCTGCAGGCTCGATCCAACCAAACCGAGATTGAATTCCTTGCCTGGCTGAGGGCGGCAGAATGGATTGATGTCCCGGGTCCAACGGTCATCGAGGAACTGGTCGATCACGGTTCCTTGGAAGAATGGGAGGTTGTGAGTTTCACACCGCCAACGACGATTCAAGCCCAAGCCTAGGAAACTACAGCCCTAGAGATGTCTGCGACAGGGCCTGAGAAAGTTTGTGAGTTGGTGGTTCTGGCACAGGCTAAACGCCCTGATCATAAGCCCATCGAAACAACACACTCTTTGATCAGGCCCATAACAATGACCACTTTCACTACCGAATACACCGCTGTTAAATCCCGCATCGCGGCGGTACTTACCACCCTTGGTTGGAAGGTCGCCCCTGCCCGAGACATGGAAATTAGCTGCCTGATTGCCCGAATGGACTATGAGACTGTGGTTGGCGATAAGACCGCGACAATTTCTCTCGAGCCATGGTCGGAAAGCCTGATGCTGGTCAGCAATTATGACAGCGAGGGTCGCAACATCCTTAGCGCCAACATGAAGCGCTTCGATCCAGCCATGACTGATGAAAGCCTGACTGATGCTGTGACCCTCTACGTCGAAGCATTGGAGAAAGACGTGAATGGCTCTTATGCCCGTCGGATCCACCTCAATCACCCACAAACGGCATAGCGATCAAAAAGGGGCTGGACAACTCCCCTCTGCCCTACTCGACCACTCTCCTTCAATCCCAGCTATGGGCAGTGCCATGACCATCGAACAGCACATCACCGAAGTCTTGAAATCACCAACGGCTAGCGAATGGCTTAAAAGCGCCCTCAAGACCGCGCTGAGCTGCGAGCCAACCGACGTGAGCAATGACGCGCAATACCTGAGCATCCTCCTTGCACGCCGCGCGCAGGCCCTGGAACCCCAACCTTCAAGCCAAGCACCGAAAGCATTGGCAGATGAGATCCCTCCACGTGTCTACGATCCAACCCTCTTGGCATTCCACCATGAAGGTTTTGAAATTCGAAACCCGTTTCGGATGCCGGACGGCGTGACGCCGTGCGAACCAACCTACTACGGGTTCTCGCTCGACGGCACAGGTGGTACGGGGGTCGCATGGCACCTGTACTTGCCCGATGGCCTCATGCTGGTGGTCTGCGATAACGACGACGGTGAGACGCCCGCTGACGCTCACACATGGCCAGAGGCTTCAATCGGACTGATCGATGGGGCAGATGAAATCCTCACTTGGATTCTGGGTCAAGTGCCCGGCTCAAACGCCCCGCTGCCATAGCCCGAGCACTATCCCAGTCCAATCGGTTCAGCACCTGGGGCGGGAACTCAAGATGCTGGGGCTCACCTAGTTCTCCTTGGAGTCCTATTCGACTCTTGAAACTGCTGTGTAGAGCATGGGCTTTCTACTGGGTAATCACAGTAAGAGGTTCTGGCACGTCTAGATCGGCCTGATCATTACCCTCATCGAACATCACTACAGGCAGAGCCCGAATGCAATTGACTAACCTCCCAGCGTTCCAGACCGCTGCAGAAGCCTACGACAACAAACTGGCAGGTCGGACAGATCTGGCCATTATCGTCTCGCCCGTCTCTGTAGTGTTCTTACGTGATCGCACTCTGCACCTTGGGCTGTTCCAGAATGGGGTGATAGATATCGGAAACGCACAGGAGCTCAGCGAGGATCTGTGGAATACCCAAGCCCCGCTGCTATCGAACAAACCGTCCATTATTGACATCAGTGCCCTTAACATTGCGAGCTTCAACTGCGATCAGGTTCGCTTCGAATTTGAGGGTGATGACATCCAGGACCCCACAATGTCTGAGTGCGGCCGCTTCGACATGACGCCGGACTACTACGGTTTTCAGAAAACATCAGCTGGGATCTGGTGGAAGCGCATTGAGGGCGAGGACACCTTGATACTGGATGGCACTTCCTTTGCCCGGGCCAACCCGGTGGGGGAGTTTGTCGGACGCGTTCTGCTCTCTGAGGTCGCTTTCGATTGCGAGTATGACCCAGATGCTAAACCAACCGACCATCTTCCAGAAACGCTTGCGCGCGCAGCCAGAACCACTTCCGGCATGGTTGAGTACGCAGTACCCTCACTGACCGCTGACGCAATCGCTAAAGGCTTCAAGCTAGGGCTCTTCGAAGTGATCGGTAATGGCTTGGCTCGCATCACGGCCAAGGGTAAAGAAGTAGCCGCCAACGGAACGCTGGAAATCGAATAATGAACGACGCTGATAACACTACGCGGCCGGCCGGGCCACGATTAATCCGTAATATCTCCCAGTATCTGAATCGCTCATTGTCACAGTGGTACATGTTCGAACCACATCTTCATTGGGAGGCTGGCGTTGAGGTACACGACATCTACGGAGCGTTCATGTCAGTTGCCGTATCACACGCCCGCGTGCTCGTTGCCAATGTAGAGATTCCAGAGGGTGGTGATGGGCTGGCGGCGTTTCTAGCCACCCATTGCGATGAACAGTTCCATTTTCCACGGATGCCGCAGGCGTTTTCCTGCTCTGCATTTTTGGCTCGAGCGACGCACGCTGAGTGGGGCAAGATCGCCGACGAACTGGTGATGCCAGACTGGCTTGAGGAAGAGGTCATTGGTTGGGCTCGTAGCCAAGGACTGATGATCAAAGCTCCACAACCATCGCAGCCAGTGATTCAGGCAACTCTTCCCACAACAAGGCCTGTAACCCAGCAATCAGGAAGACCCGGCACGAAAAACCTTTTCAATCCTGAAAAGGTGCTTTGGCTGGCCAACAAGCCTGAGGGTTTGCACGTTTCGCCGAAGGAAGCTGACCGGTTCAGCGACCTCGATGAGATCGTGAACGACCTTCATGAACGCGGGCTGCTAGAGAAAATCCGTTCTGATGACTCAGGTGTGTATTTCCGACCGACTCACGCGGGGCTGATTTCGCTCTACGAACTGAGAATTGCCTGGCGGAGTGCGAACGGAAAATCGACAGTTGAAGAAGAAGCACATCTGGAAATGCTCAAAGCTCAGAATGATTAGCACATTTGTTCGGCTGGTGTGATCCCTGCCCTAAAGAGGGATCCCTACTCAAGCGACTGCCCAGAATCCCTTCCCCGCGTATTCGCGTGGGGGTTCCTCCCTTTCTTGAAACGGGTGGACTCTCCGGAATTGCTTCCTGAGCTGAAACGGCCGCCGTGCTGGCCATTTCGGAAAGTGTCGCTGCGTTTAATGCCTAAGGTCCTAGCCTTACCATGAATCGACCCTACTTCTCGATTTAGGATGGACGTCAACTCCGCCATCGGAGTGTCCCCGTAGAGTTCCTTGAGTACCTTCTCTTCAGCTGTTGTCCAAAACCTCAAAGCTCTGCCCTCCCGAATTTACTAGCCTTTAGACAGATTAACGTGACCGTTCAGATTGCCAAATCCAAAAAGATCCATGCTTTACCGCGGGTTGGCTGAAGGTGACTGATTGTTAATTCCTGCGACCAGACATCGAGAATTTGCTAGACGGCCTTTGGCTTCCACTCGTTTGAGGGCAAGGGCACAATGCATTCAAATCACTAACCCATCTGGAGATAGCTATGGTTGCAAGCACTGTCGGTAAATTTGCAGCTCGATTCTTTTGGTTCATGTCATTCGTCATGTCCCTCGGGGCCCTGCTTAGTTTCTTCACGTGGGGGCTGAATGCTCTGGAAATAACCTCAATCTTGTCTCGCTTGTATGGCACTGACGCTTGGGTTCCATTCCAAAATCTTATCGGCTGCAGTATCGGGAGCTTGGTGTTGTCCCACATCTCCACAAACCTCTACGGTCGGGCCATTTTGGTGGCTGAGCAGGAGCGTATGCTGAACAAGTAATCACAGATCGGGTGCACGGATGACGATGTTGCGAAACTCCAACAGGTCAGGCAGCTCACCGCCGGCCCGCTGCAGAAAGTGCCCTTTAATTCCAAGCGCTTCGGGGCCGTACTTATCGCACCGCTGGGAATCACCCACCATCCAGGTATCTTCCGCAGCAACGCCCATATCTCGCAGTACAGCCTCATAAATGCGTCGATCGGGCTTTAGAACCCCTACATCAAAGCTGAACCCGTAAGCATCCAGGTCGGGAAAGTGCCGGGTCACCGCAGCACCGTAGGGCATCGCCAGGTTAGAGCAGATCCCAACCTTGATCCCTGCCGCCTTGATGGCCTTGATGCACAGCACTGCATCTGCATATGGCTCAATGCTTGCCACCTCTGCCCTCAGCACCGCCTCAAGGCGAGCCATTTCCTGAGGCCTTACTTCAATCCCGAGCAGCTCTGCCGCCTCTGCCAAGCCATAGCCACCTGACATGAGTAGGGACGCATCCTCCGGCCTGGGCCTGCGTCCCTGCTTGATCCCGGCCTTCATGAGCTGACGGTATGGGTGCTTGCCTTCGCAGATGCGAAGGATTGTGCCAAAGGCATCGAAAATGACGGCTTCCACTTAATGTCTTCCCTATACCAACTGGCTCAGAACTGTGTCGCTCAGCATGCCGCATATCTCTGCAAAACTATGTAAGAGAACCGGAACCAAAATGCCACCAGTGCGCACGCGTGCGTAGGCAAAAAGCACAGCCAAAGACCCAATCAAGGCAAAAGACGGCCAATGCGCGTATTGGCTATGCATCAACATGAACAACGTGCTGGTGATCAGGATTGCAGTCCACTGCCAGAAACGACTGTTCATAGGGAACAATCTCATCAAAAAGTGGCGGTATAAAAGCTCTTCACTGATAGGGGGGAGCGCCAGCAGCATCACCAGACAAAGCAACTTTTCCAAGGCTGAGAGGCCACCCAAGAACGAAATCATGAAAGTCTCGCGGCCGTAACCTAGCCCCACGTCCAGGCTTGTGCAGACAACATAGATAACGATTACGATCGGAAGATAGACCTTTAAGGTTCGCCCAAGGCCATGGCCTAAAAGCGCTCGGAGCCCACCTGAGTCTCTGAGTTGTACCGCGGCCAGAAACAGAAGTGCTACGGCTGTTGCGCCATGTGCAAGCATCAGCCAAAGAGAATTCCATTCTTCCTTCCCGACGACCGTGAATATCCAGGTCTGTATTGCCAGGGCAAGAAATAGAGCCGTGATACCAATCAAACAACGCCGCCACCATGAGTAACGAGCTTGATCGATGGGCGGGTAACCTGGGGAAATGGCGTTGATCACGCTAAGCATCCTTTCGCGAAATGAATGCCTATATCTTACCGCCGCTCATCAAAGGATCTAGCCAAAACAGGAGTGCCAAAAGGGTGGCAAGGCAGGCGGTGATTTTTGCAGCGTTGTTATGGCTTGTGGCACTCATTGCTATGCTCGACTATGGATATGACCGCGCGGGCACTGTCCGCAACAGCAAGGAATGGCCCACGATGGATAATCGACTGTTCTCAGAGCAAATAGCCGCAGCAGTTCAGCTTCTCGGGGCCGAAGGTGCTGCAAGCTGCATGGCGCGGGCCTTGATCTGCCTTGCGCACGAAGCTGATAACGACCTTCAATTCAAAGCCGAGCTTGGAAGGGTCTCGATCGAGCGCATAAGCATTCCCAACTCAAAAAAGCATTGAGATCAATAGGTAATCCAACTATGGCGAGCCGCCGTCAGCCATTTACCCCTTGCAATTTGTACATTGACGGTGCGGAAGGTTTGAGCGCCGGCGACTACATTGTGACTTCTGGTGGATCGGCCTATCTGGTTCAAGCAACTCGGCCGAGTCCAAGCAAGCCTGAACGTATGTACTTAGACTGCCTACGCTGGGTGCCGGACCAGATCCCCGCGGATGCCAGATGCTTCAAGCTAAACTGGTACCGCCGTTGAAGTTGATCACCAGGAGCTAAATACAATGTCGTGGGCAGATGCAGCTGCGCCGGTGGTAGCGGCAGTAATTCGCAATGTAGGCCGCAGTGATATGAAAGCGCTACGAAGGGCTTTAACTGATGCCTACCCCTGGGGGGAGCGAGCAAACACCCCCTACAAGGCCTGGCTTGGTGAGATTCGCCGTCAGCTGGGCCACCCGCTGAACGCACCAAAGGCAGATACGGCCAATACCCAAGCAGACATGTTCAACAGGCATTAAAGGAATCCGCACTATGCGCTGCAACGATCAAGAATTCACAATCGGGAAGGGCCAAGAAGTATTGGACGAGAAGTCCCATTACCCGGACCTTGTTCGTTTGATTATCCCGAGAGACGAAGCGCTGGGCCTGGCTCAAAAAATCCTACGCGAGCTAGAACACATGCTGCCCGATCAGACGCATCTGGGCGAAATCGCGCTTTTCGGAAAACTTGAAGCAGTTGACGACGAGTGAGCAGCTGACCAGCCTGGGCGCAGGAATCGGAGCAGCGATTGGTATCGGCCCCATACTTGCTCTGTTCAGCCTCGCTCAGACCTGGGCCTCCAAAGGATAAAACACCGCAGTTGTCGAAAATTCGATTAGGCCCAGGACAAGCACTCATGAGATACCACGCACCAACAAAGCAACTAACTGTCCCCTTGGAGAATCTTGAGCCAAGTGCCGAGGCCTTTCGTTTCGCCATAAAAATGATTCGGAAGGCTGCAGGATTTCCCCTTGAAGGTGATGAGCGACCAGTCCATATGTCTGATGCTTGCCATGCTGAGCAAGCGATTCTTCGCGGCGCTCTGTTACTTGGAATTGATCTTGGGGCGTCCATGCCGGGGGATCTGGACGTCCGGAAGGCTTGACTGCGGAAGCCAAGAACCAAAAAGCCCGCATTGAATGCGGGCTTTTGGTATGGGTGAGAGAAGCAGAGGCTTCTTGGCTAGTTCCTACGGTGCCACCCAAAGGGTCGCGGGGCAGGGCCCATAAAGGCCGTCTCTCGCGGCCTGGCTTCAAACATATCCCGCAGACCAATCAGAGTCAACACACTCTCCCCTTCGTTCTGGTGGAGCATTGACGATTCGGCCGATGATCTCCGCAACACTTGCAGTTGCCTGGTAATACACGTCCTGTGCCCGCTCGAAATTGGCAACAAGCACTGCTCGCCTGTCAGGCGGCGCGTCGACGTCGAGTTCCTCTAGCGCGACCCGCAAACCTTCTTTGGCTTTTGTAACTTCCCCAACGTAGGGAAGCAAGCCACTCGAGGCGTGATGTGCTGGCTCCCCCGCCACCTCAATAGACTGGGCTATTACCAGAATCGCCGCGCGTTCTGCCTGTGCGCGTGCCGGCAGCGAACATGCAGCTGGATCGTGTTGAACCTTGTCCAACGCGGCGGCCAGAATGGTCATTGGCGCGGTCATCTGTACTCCTTGCAAAAATCGGATCTACATCTGCTGACCCTATCCAGAGTGGGTGGGTCACACCTTTTGGACGAGCGGCTATCAGATGAACTATGTATCCGGCCGGGAAATTCAAGTCCCATTTCCGGTGTTCAGTTGGCCGATCCCTGTGTGGCCCTACCAACACTCCGCGACAGAACATGTCGCTTGCGGTCTATCCTGTGACGCAACTCTTTGGAGACTGACTATGTGCTCACACTACGAAGCCCCAACTGAAGACCGCCTTCTTGCAGGCTTCGGGGTCGCCCCTACAGAACCATACCAACATGACCTATGGCCTACTTACCTTGGTCCCTTCATCCGACTTCGTGGCAGCGAAGCAACCGATGATGATCAGTCCGAACTCGAAGCCCAAGTTGGCCAGTTTGGTCTCCTCCCCTTTTGGTCTAAAGACCGGAATCTTGGACGACGAACTTACAACGCCAGATCTGAAACGGTCAGCAGCAAACCTTCCTTCCGTGATGCCTGGAAGAAAGGGCAACACTGCGTGATCCTTGCCTCGGGGATCTACGAACCCGATTGGAGAAGCGGCAAAGCAGTGCCCACCCGAATTACCCGCTCAGATGAAGGGGTCATGGCGATCGCCGGCTTATGGGATGAATGGCACAGCCCTGAAGGCCGGCTACTCAGCTTCACAATGCTGACGGTGAACGCACAAAATCACTTCATGAACCAGTACCACAAACCCGACGATGAGAAACGAAGCGTTGTCATCCTTCCTAACGGGCTGATCAACGACTGGCTACGCGCCACCCCAGAGCAGTCCATGGAGTTCATGCGCTTGTATCCAGGCGATAAGCTCAAAGCAGAAGCCAAGCCGAAGTAAGGCAACTAACGAGATCCTACCGACGGATTTGTGACGGTGCACCCCATAGTGTGGGGTCGAAATTCAGACCGAGCTAACCATTCGCCAAGAAACTGCCAGGCGGTGAGCTCGTTCTGGTGGCACACCGCGGGGTTATCATTAGGATAGCTATCCTCAACGCATCCCCAATCAGAGGCCCTACAATGACCAAGCCGGCCGAACGTACCCGGAAAATCCTCTTCCTAGATGAATTTGTCGAGGTCGACACATACCAGCCAGTACATTGGCCCGAAAAACAAGAACTGGTCGCAGGGCGGTTTCCCCTAAATCCCACATTGCGTCGGTGCTTTGACCAAACTCCAAATGAGGACCGCGAGTCGCTTGAGACGGAGCATTGGTGGGACCTGCCCTTCATCATCTCCCGTGACTGGGAATCCTGCGTTGAGATCATCAAATCCATTCAGGCCCAGCATCGCGAGCAGGCAAACGACTACGTTATTTCCGATGATGAGCTTGAGGCCAAGATCCAGGCGGAAAAACTTCGCTGGTTTGCTGAATTCCCGGATGGTGTTCGTTATGACGTCAGATGCCTTGATGGCGGAGCGTGGGACAGATCTACCTGGTGGGGTTGCAGCGGGAGCCTTGATGAGGCGGCCAAACTTGCCGAAGCGGGGCCGGCCTGGCGCTCAAAACTCAGCTGAATGCCGGCCCAGGGTTAGCGTTCAGGCTCGTAGAAGCTTTTTGCGCAAAGGTAACAGTGCGGTGCTCACCATCAGAAGCGATGAGATGGCGCTCCAGGTGTCACTACCTCCCCCCATAGATGCAAGAGCTACCACTACGGTAAGTGCTATCAACACGGGCTTGAAATAGTCGGACAGGTACAGAAGTTCAACGGGTGTGTCTCCGTGGATTTTGAAGCTCCAGGGTAGACAGTTCACGACCAACAGCAGGACGGTTGCAGCTATCCCGAGCATGATGCTGTCTTCGAAATCGCTGATCAGTGAGCTGGCAACAGTTGTGCCCAGCGTTGCGAGCACAAGCCACAGGCATGTGCGTCGCGATTTGGTAGTTTGGGCGAGGAGCCCGACCGCTGCGGTAGTCATTAGCCGGCACGCAAAGGGAAATTGAACGCCGAGCTTATGTTTCAAACCTGATTCATGCACCTCAAACTGGCCTAACAAAAACTTCACTTTTTTTGCCCTGGGTCTGAGCGGTGCTACTTCACCGGACGAAGACCCAGGCTCTGGTGGTGCAGCCTGACCCTCGCCTGCTCCATCGACTCACCTGTTCGAGCTGACTCAAATATAGGCTCCAGTACGCCAAAGCCTCGTTTATTTGAGGTCTCAGCCTCCATCACCCGGATTCGCAAATACCCAAGGCCCTTGAGGCTTTTTAGGGTCTGCGTCGCAGCTGGTGCGACCGTGATTGACTCAAGGTCCTCGGACAATGCCAGTTCCAAAGTCTGTGCAATTATTCCTACCCATTTGGCATGCGCGAGATACAGCAGTGACAGGTCGCAGTAGATGTGGCCATCTGGAAGGGTTGCAACCTGACTGCCCAAGTTAAGGGCCCGCACTTCATCCAAGAAGATCTTCATGAGATCTTGGCTATGGACATCGAGCCCGTCACGAGCAAAATCGGCTTGAAGGACTGCGCAGGCCTCCGTCAGGTCGATAGCTGTCGGGGCGCTCGGAGCTGCAGGTTGTTCTCGTTCAGGAGCCTCACCAGCTTGATGCAAGCCTACCTTCTCAGCATAAACCCGGGCATTTGCTTGGTGCTGGTCTTCGCCGGTGGCGACAACCTGCTTGAATACGTCCGTCACTCGGTACCCGAAACGCTCCATTGAGTCCCGATCAAGGGTTCCGATCGCCCCTACGGCGATCTCGCGCACGGTCGAAAACTGCTCGTTTAAGTTGGGCATATCCACGAACTCCCACCGTCCCAGATGTCCCTTCGTGCAGGCCACCCCGATCTTTGCTCCGATCAGAGGTGCAAGCTTGAGTTGAATCGCGAATATCAGGGTCAATGGTCCGGACACGTCCCCTGCGGCATCAGTCACTAGCTTCTCAAGGAGCCCCGCTTCCTTAGCCAATCTTTCAATAGACTTGGCGGCCGCAAAAACTGAGTGCAACACCTCACCCTCCGGTAAGGTGCCGCCATGTCCTATACAGAACTCAGCGTCGAAGAACGCGCCACGATCCAGGTCGGGCAATATCAAGGTCTTAGTCAGCGCG